>NZ_JBSGIW010000009.1:0-127948 GCF_053605265.1 Streptomyces sp. NPDC003943
GACCGCGCGGTCGACGTCCTTCGGCCGCGCCTGCGCGGCACGACCGACCACCGACCGGTCGTGCGGCGAGGCGATGTCCAGCAGCTCCGGGTCGCTCGGCTCCACCCAGGATCCCCCGATGAAAAGCCGGTCGTAGGTGATCACGCGCGCTTTCTCCCTTCTGGTGGCATCGGTCCCGTCCGTTCGGACGCTCCCTTCTAACTGCTACATCAATGTAGCACTTCTGATTGTTAACAAAACATAAGTGTCTTGAAAGTCAATTGATCATAGGCGCTGGCGGCGCAATGAGGCGTCAAGAGCCGACGCCGCACGTCAGCCGCCCAAGCCGTGAACCTGATGTCCGCCGTCCCCGATCGGCGATCCGGCAGATCTGCACGCATGAATGGAACCAGTGGTACGGTCCGTCACGGATCACTGATCCTGGGGGATGGATCGTCATGTCGTCACAGGGACTTGTGCACGAGGTCGTCATCGCCGATGGGGGCACGGCCGATCGCCTGCCGTTGCCGCAGCCCGGCCGGGAGCCGACCGTCCGACGCATGCCGGCTCGCGGTGCCCCGGGCACAGTGGACACAGGAAGGATGTCCCTGAGCACAACGTTGCGTCTTGCCAATCATCTGCGGCTCACATGTAGTGCTTAACTGTCACCACTCCACACGCCCGTGGCTATAGACGCCACAGGCGCCACACTTCCTGGCTAGACTCGGGACGGTGAGAGCCGACGCAGCGCGCAACCTGGAAGCAGTCCTGACCACCGGAGCACGCATGCTCGCCGCCGATCCCAGCGTGAGCATCGCCAGCATCGCCGCCGAAGCGGGCGTGGACCGGAGCACCGTCTACCGGCGCTTCGACTCCCGCGAGGACCTCCTCGCCGCCATCTACGAAGCGCGCCTCACTGCCATCGAACGGGCCATCGAGGACGCACGGCTCCGCGAGGCACCCGTCGCGGTCGCCCTGCACCGCTACGTCGAGAACATCATCTCCGTCAACCGCACCTGGCCCGTCGACCTCGCCCGCATGCTCGCCGACGAGACCGTCCACGCACGCCGCGACGCCGCCGTACGCGAAGTCGACGCCTTCCTCCAACGCGCCACCGACGAAGGACTGCTCCGGCCCGGTCTTCCCGCGGGATGGGCCGGCGCACTGCTGCCGCAGCTCATGAACCTGGTGTCCCGACAGAGCGCCGAGCTGAGCCCTGGCCAGGCGGCCGACGTCGTCGTCGACACGTTTCTGCACGGCATCGGAGCGTCCTGACGCAGCGGCGGCCCCGCAAGCACATACCTCCACACATCCGCAGGTGTCTCTGGGACGAACGCCGTAGGGTGCTGTACGCGTGAACTGCAGGGGCGTTCGGACAAGGCTGCTTCAACGGGGAAGGAAGTAGGGGACGATGGAGTCGATCGAAAGAGCGATGGTCGGCCGCGAACGCGAGCAGGCGGTACTGTCCGAGCTGGTGGCGGCCGCCGGAGGCCGGGCCCTCGTCCTGCGCGGCGACGCGGGTGTGGGCAAGAGCGCCCTGCTCGACCACGTCGCCGGCGTCGCCGAGGGCGAGAAGCACCGAGTGATCAGGGCGGCCGGCGTCGAGGCCGAGTCGGAGCTGCCGTTCGCGGGCCTGCACCAGTTCCTGTACCCGCTGCTCTCCTCCATCGACCGGCTCGATGACAGCCACCGAAGGGTCTTCGACGTCGTCTTCGGCCGGAGCGAGAGCTCGCCTCCCTCGGTCATGACGCTTGGCATCGCCGTCCTCGACCTCCTGTCCCTGGCTGCTTCGCAGCAGCCCCTGCTGCTGGTGCTCGACGACGGCCAGTGGTTCGACACCTCCAGCACCGAGGTGTGCGGATTCGTGGGGCGCCGGCTCACCGCCGGCTCGGTGAAGCTCATCGTCGGCCTGCGTGCCGGCGTGCCGTCGGGCTTCGACACCGCCGCCCTTCCGGAACTGGCGGTGACCACGCTGTCGGGGACGGCGTCGGAGCAACTCCTCGACATGCGCCACCCGGAGCTCGACCCCCGGATCCGCCGGCTGATTCTGGACGAGGCCCAGGGCAACCCACTGGCCCTGCTGGAACTGCCCCCGTACGTGCGCGGCAACCAGGCCGGACATACACACGAGGCACTGTTCGGATACACCGCCATCACACTGCCCCAACGTCTCCAGAAGGTGTACGGCGCCCGGATCCAAGCCCTCGGCGACAGCGTCCGAGCGGCGCTGCTGCACGGCGCTCTGGACGGCGTCGGTGCCGGCACGGCGACCGGCCCCACGGGAGGCGCGCGCTACCGCATGCTGGATGCCCACGAGGCGGTGGCCGCCGGTCTGCTGGACATCGACGCGCTGAGCGGCGACTTCGTGTTCCGGCATCCGCTGGTGCGTTCGACCGTCGTCCAGATGGCGACGCCCAACGAGCGGCGGGCCGCTCACGCGGCTCTCGCCCGGGTGCACCGTGACGACATCGAGCGGCGGGCCACGCATCTGGCGGCCTCGACGGTCGATCCGGACGAGGAGGTGGCGGCCGTCCTGGAGGCGGCGGCGGACTCCGCGACGCGGCGTGGCGGCGCGCTGGCCGCCATCACGTGGCTGACCCGCGCCGCGGAGCTGAGCGAGAACCACGAGGAACGGTCCAGGCGGCTGGGCAGCGCGGCGTACATCGCCGGGCACTCCGGCCAGCTGGACCAGGCGCAGCAGTTGCTCCGCGCGGGCACCGGGTCGGAGACGGACGCTTCCCCGGACTCCGTGGTGGCGTCGGGCTATGTCGCGTTCTTCGAGGGCGGGGACATCCGGTCCGCGCAGCGGCAGGTCTTCGCGGCGATCGAGAGCATGCGCGACAGCGGGCCGCGGGAACCGGACGAGGTGCTCACCCGCCTGGTCGACCTGCTGCTGGCCATCAACCAGTACGCGAGTGACGAGGTCTGGTGGGAACGGACTCACGAGCTGCTCGACTCGCTGGGCGATCTGGTGCACTCGTACTCACGCATCTACCAGGACGCCTGGGGCGACGTGGTGCGACGCGGCGCCGGTGTGCGGGAGCGGGTGGAACGCGCCTACGCCGGCCTCCACCTGGAACCGTGGGACATCACGCGGCTCGGTGCCGCCTCCTACCACGTGGACACCCTGAGCCGGTACCGGCCGATTCTGCAGCGCGCCGTGGATCGCGAGGCGGAGGCAGGGGCCCTGGCCGACGCCATGACCATGCTGCACCTGATCATGCTCGACCAGATCGCGGTGGGCGAGTGGGACGAGGCCGAGCGGACCGGCCGACGTTGCCTGGAGCTGACGACGACGCACGGGCACGGTCTGTTCGTCTACCACACTCATGCGTACGTGGGCTTGCTGGCCGCTCTGCGCGGCCGGGTCGACGAGGCCCGGGAGCTGCAGGCCCTGGTCGATGCCTGGGCCCGCCCCCGCGGCGTCGGATTCCTCACCCAGATCGCCGACGCCGTCGGCACCGCCGCCGCTCTCGCCGAAGGCGACTACGAAGCCGCCTACCTCCATGCCATCGGCCTCACGTCGCCCGGCTCCTTCGCCCCGTACGCCCACCAGGCCTCCCGTACCCTTCTCGATCTCGTCGAAGCCGCCCTCCACACCGGCCGCGCCGAACAAGCCCGCAAGCACGCCCTCGCCGCCCAGGAAGCGGGCCTCCCCGACATCTCCCCCCGCCTCGCCCTCGTCACCTACGGCGTCCTCGCCATGACCAGCACCGATCCCACCGAGGCCGACGCACTCTACGACCGCGCCGAAGCCCACCCCGCCGGTGCCGACTTCCCCTTCGAACTCGCCCGCATCCGGCTCGCCCGCGGCATCCGCCATCGCCACGCCCAGGGACGCAAGGCGGCACGACGGCCGCTGGCCCTGGCGGCGGAGACTTTCGAACGGCTCGGAGCGACCACCTGGGCCGAACGTGCCCGGGCCGAACTCCGCGCGACCGGCACCCCCGCACTCGCTTCCTCGGCACATCTCACCCCGCTGACCTGGCAGGAGCGCCGGATCGCGGACCTCGCCGCCAGCGGCCTGACCAACAAGGAAATCGGCGAACGCATGCACCTGTCGCCACGCACCGTCAGCTCACACCTCTACCGCGTCTTCCCCAAACTCGGCATCACCGCACGCGCGGCCCTGCGCGACGCCCTGACCAAGCTGCCCGACGGCCAGAACGTGTGACCGTGCGTTCAGCCCGTTGAGGTGTGGCCGCGGAGACCCCGTTCCTCAAGCCAGCCGAGCACGTAGTCGGCGACGAATCTCCATCCGCCGTCGATGACCAGGGAGTGGGACCGGTCCGCGAACTGCTTCAGGTCGGTCACGGCCGTCGAGTCGCCGTACGCCTTGTACACCGCGCGCGTGACGGCGTCGGGCACCAGCCGGTCCTCCTGCCCGGAGATCAGCAGGAGCGGGCCGCGGTTCGCGTTGCCGACGTCCGCCACGGCGCGCGGGCTGCGCTCCCCGCCCGCGAGGCCGAGGTCGGCCACCAGGCGGCGGGGCGCCTGTACGACGTAGCGCTTGAAGAGGCGGTGGGACTCCTCTGCCTCGACCGCGTTCGCGAAGTCGCGGTGGAACCGGGCCGGAGACAGGGACACCAGGTGTCCGGCGGCATCGGCCTGGTCAGGGGTCCACAACCGGGCCGAGGAGTCGGGCAGCAGGATGCCATTGACGGGGGCGGGTGCGATGGCGACGGCGGCCCGGCCGATACCGGCTCCGATGAGATGCTGCGCGATGAGGCCGCCCACCGAGTGGCCGACGATCACCGGCGCGGTTTCGAATGAACGTATGACTTCCGCGTAGTGGTCGATCAGCGTGTCCAGGCGGATGCCCGCGAGCGTCTCGGACGGCGTTCCCATCTCCGTGATGGTGGCGGCCTCACCTGGCCAGCCTGGTGTGATGGCGAGAAACCCCCGGCCGGCGAAGCGCTCCGCCCATGGCTCCCAGGAAAGCGCGTGCAGCCAGGTGCCATGGATGAAGACGACTGGAGTGCGGTTCACGGGTGGCTCCTCCGAGCATGACGATCAGCCGGCCCTGACACGCCGACGACAGGTCCAGGATCGTCCAGGCGCAGATCAGGGGCGACAGTCGAATGACTCAATCTTCGATCGCCCTCGGTGCCCGAAGCGCCCCGAACGCCCAGGTGCCCCCTGGGGAGACCGCCGCGGGCGAAGCGTGCGGATACGGATGACGGTCCGGCCGGCAGGCGTCCCTCGCTGCCTGATCACCGTCGAAACCGGCGATCCTCGGCGGTCAAATGACTTACGCACGGCGCTCCCGCGCGGACGAGAGTTGGCCCGGCCAGCTTTCGTCGCAGAGGGAGATCCCCACATCATGAGCGGTAACCGATCCGGTGTACAGGCCCGCCGAGCGATGCCGAAGGGCCGCCTTGAGCTGATCCTGCACGTCGAGCGCGTGTTGGGTGTCTCCTCCCGACAAGCCGTCAGGGCGGAGTTCCGGTTCACCCCGGAGGCTCCCCTGGCCGTGTGCGTGGAGTTCCTCGTCCAGGGCGGCCCGCAGGTGCTGTGGCGGATCGGCCGCGACCTCCTGCAACAGGGACTTCACTCGGCGAGCGGCTCCGGTGACATACGAATGTGGCCGTCGCGGTACGAGGACCGGGCCACCGCCTGGCTTCAGCTGACGTCCAGGGACACGGCGGCCCTGTTCGAAGTGCCCGCGGCGCCGCTGGCGGAGTGGCTGGCCTCCACCTACGAACTGGTTCCCGCCGGTGATGAGCTCGCCACGATCGACTGGGCCGCCACCACCGCCGACCTGCTCCGGAATCCCAGGGCGCACGCCGACTGATCACGAAGGCCGTACGGGCCCGGGCGGTGACTTGTGTTTCCCGCGCCGTGTCGCGGGGCGGCCAGGGGCCGACGCCCTGCGCGATCCCGTCGGCTCCATGGCACGGCCCAAGCCTCCTGTGCGTACGGACCTCAATTGTCCTGTCCGCGTCGCACCGTCATCTGACTGATGCGTCGGCTTTGAGCGCGCGCCAGAGTTCGGGGTGCCGGCCGGGCCGGGGGACACTCCCGGACCTGACACCTGTTCACCACACCGGCCATGACGATCTCGTACCGCAGGTCTGAGCAAGCGGATCCGGGCGCAGGCCGGACACCGAAAACGCACGACGGAGGACTTCACATGATCAACAGGCGCACATTCGGCAAGGCCGTCGGCCTGGGCACCGGCGCGGCGGCCGTCTCGCTGGCCGGCCTGCAGACCGACGCGCTCGCCGCGACCGCCTCGCACGGGCCCGGCGGCAAGCCGGTTCCCACAGTGCCGAGCAGCATCCCGGGCAGCCACACCGAATTCCGCACATACAAACACGTCAAGGCCGGCGTGCTCGACATCGGCTACGCCGAGGCCGGGCCCGCGCACGGCCCGGTCGTCCTCTGCCTGCACGGCTGGCCGTACGACATCCACAGCTACGTCGACGTCGCCCCGCTCCTCGCCGACCTGGGTTACCGCGTCATCGTTCCCTATCTGCGCGGCCATGGCACCACCCGGTTCCTGTCGCGCCGTACCCCTCGCACCGCCGAACAGTCCGCCATCGCGCTCGACATCATCGCCCTGATGGACGCCCTGAAGATCGACAAGGCCGTCCTGGCCGGCTTCGACTGGGGCTCGCGGACCGCGGACATCATCGCCGCGCTGTGGCCCGAGCGCGTCAAGGCCCTGGTCTCCACCGGCGGATACGTCATCACCGACCGCAGGGCGCAGCTGGAGCCGGCCGCGGCGGCCGTCGAGCACAACTGGTGGTACCAGTGGTACTTCGCCACCGACCGCGGCAAGAAGACGATGGAGAACGAGGAGCAGCGCATCGCGCTGTGTCGGTTCGTGTGGACCCTCGTCTCCCCCAACTGGAACTTCGACGACGCCACCTACGCGCGCACCGCCGAGGCCTTCAAGAACCCCGACTACGCCGCGATCGTCCTGTTCAACTACCGCTGGCGCATCGGCATGATCGACGGGGAGGCCCGCTACGACCGCTACGAGAAACAGCTCGCCGCCCAGCCGCCCATCCACGTCCCCACCATCACCCTCGACCCCGCCCTCGACCCCTTCACCCCGCCCGGTGACGGCTCGGTCTACCGGGACCACTTCACCGGTCCCTACGCGCACCGCACCGTCGCGAACATCGGTCACAACCTGCCGCAGGAGGCGCCGACCACCTTCGCCCAGGCCGTGGTCGACGCCGATCACCTCTGAGCAGGGAGCCGAACCGAGCGAGTCCAGTGGAACCGCCTGACCGCCGCCGTGGGCCCGCTCGGGGTGGCGGTCTCCGGGCCGAACAGCATCACCGGGCCGCCTCTGGCGATGCGCAGCGGCGTGCCGGCGCACCGAATCTTCGTCACCTCCTTGACAGGTGACGGAATCAGCTGACCGATTCATAACCGGTCAAAGAGGTGACGGTGAACACCGAGGTCATTCCGTCCCGTTGTCGAAACACTTTGAAGGGGATATGCCGTGGTGAGCATCAAGACTGGACGCAAGCGACTGATGACCGGTGTGGCGGCGTCGCTCACGGCAGGGCTCGCGCTCGGCGCGTTCGCCCTCGGCGGCGGCACCGCCAACGGTGCGGAAGGGACCGTCGGGGCCGCCGGTCACACCAAGCCGACGATCGTCCTGGAACACGGCGCCTTCGCCGACGGCTCCAGCTGGAACGGCGTCATCGAGGATCTGCGCGCGGACGGCTACCCCGTCGTCGCCGCCGCCAACCCGCTGCGCGGCCCCGCCTCCGACGCCGCCGCCCTGCGCACGGTCCTCGACCATGTGAAGGGCCCCAAGATCCTCGTCGGCCACTCCTACGGCGGGAACGTCATCAGCCAGGCCGCCGCCGACGACCCCGACGTCAAGGCCCTCGTCTACGTCGCCGCCTTCCTCCCGGCGCCCGGCGAGAGCGCCCTCGAACTCACCAACAAGTTCCCGGGCTCCACCCTCCCCGGCACCCTCGACCCGGTGACCTACCAGCAGGCCGACGGCTCCGCCGCCACCGACCTGTACATCCAGCAGGACAAGTTCCACCAGCAGTTCGCCGCCGACGTCCCCGCGGAGCAGGCCGCGCTCATGGCCGCGGCGCAGCGCCCGATCGCCCAGGCCGCCCTCGGGGAGAAGGCCACCACGGCCGCCTGGAAGACGAAGCCCACCTGGGACATCGTCACCACCCGCGACCTCAACATCCCGGCCGCCGTACAGCGCTTCATGGCCAAGCGCGCCCGCGCCCACACCACCGAGATCGCCGCCTCGCACTCGGTCGCCGTCTCCCACCCCCACCTCGTCGCCGACGTCATCGAACGGGCCGCCCGCGCGACGGTCCGCTGACACCGTTCGGGGGCGGTGGGACCACCCCGAGTCCCCCCGGACGCCGATGCGGGAGGAAGCGGCGTGGGCCGCTGAACAGTGCGGCCCACGGCCTCGCCCTGAACGCCGAGATGACGTGGTGGCGGCGCAAGCCCGCACGGCCCGTGGACGCCGACCCAGGTCTCGCTCGCATTCGTCAGGATCCGAGCGTCACGCCGACGGCCGGGTGGGCTTGGCGGCCACGGCGTCAAGGACCCAGTCCAGGCCGGTCGCGAAGGATTCCTCGGCGTCCACGTCCGTACCGTCGTACACGGCCTCGGACAGCGCCGGGAAGCGGCCCGTGGCCAGCGCCCCCGTCACATGCGGGCCCCTCATGCGGTGACGGTCCTGTCCGTGTCCGTGCCAGCCAACGGGATGCCGAGCAGGGCCTCCAGGGCACTGATCGTCCGGGCGGGGTCCACGGCGTGCACGGTGGCGAATCCCAGGTCCGCCGCGGCCGGCAGGTACTGCTCGGTGTCGTCGACGAACACGCACTCCTCGGCCCGCAGGCCGAGTTCCTCCAGTACGAGCCGGTACATCTCCGGCTCGGGCTTGCGCGTCCCGTGGGCCTCCGACAGCACCACGGCGTCGTACAGTCGCTCAAGCTCGTATCCGTCGTACAGGTTCCACGGGGCGAGGCCGACGGAGTTGGAGAGGATGCCGACCTTCGTCCCGGCTCGGCGCGCGGCCGCGGCCGCGGCGATGACCGTGGTCTCGGGGCGCAGATCGGCGAAGATGCGGCCCATCAGGTTGTCCGGCGGGATGCCGAGGAGCCGGCCGGCCGCCTCGTTCCAACGTGTCTGCGTGAGTGTGCCGCGCTCCAGCTCCTCGGTGAGCCGTATCCCCTCGGGATCCAGATAGAGGCCGGTGAGCAACGTCCCCCGGGCCAGTCCCTCGCGCTCCTCGAAGGCGAGCACGGCGGGCAGCAGAGGGGTCGTCAGCACACCGCCGAAGTCGAGGACGAGGCCCTTGCGGTGCTGAGTCATGCCCACACCTTAGAGGTGGGTGACACGGGCCCCTGCACCTGGCTCCGCCCTGACCACTGGGGCGGAACCACCCCCGTTTGCCGCCGGCACAGGTCCGAGGGCAGAAGCTTCCCATCTGAGGAACGCTCAGGCACCCCCTTCGGGTTCACGGTGGCCGGACTCGGAGGAAAAGATCGCCCGTCCCCGAGAAGCTCACATGTATGAGTCTGACTCCGGGACGACGGTGACCGTCAAACGACTGTTCCCCAGCGCCCGTCGCATCCCAGCATGAGGCCTGACGACCAACCCGAAAGGGCCCACACCATGACCTTCATCCACAGCCCACTGCCGGAGAAGGACCGCGAGACGGCCGGAACCGCCCCGCAGGCGACCCTCGTCGACCTGCTCGACCTGTCCCTGGTGGCCAGGCAGGCGCACTGGAACCAGCGTTAGCAACCGCCTTGACAGGTGACTTGCGTGCGTGCGAGTGACCTCCCTCAGGTCACTTGACCCGTAAGGACGTTCATCGGCGGCCGCAGCCGTCTGGACACCGCCGCCCACCCACAAGACCACGATCGACGGCTGGAGTACTACTGCGCTTGAATGCGTGACGTCGGCCAGTCGTCCAGGATCAGGCCGGCTGCGGTCATCCTGCCTGGGATCGAGCCGGTGCGGCCCGTAGGCGGGTGACCTGGGCACGGTTGAAGGGGGCGCGGAATGCCCGCGCTCCCCGCCTTCGGCGGTCGCCGGCTCTGACGTGCCGTTCCCAGTCGTCCTGCCAGAACTCCACCGCACGATCGGGCTGCCGAGCTGCCCTGGCCGGCGTGGGGACCGGTCAAGCCGCTGACCCGGTCGGATAGCACTCGCGCAGCAGGGAGCAGCTCGCCGGCCAGCCGCCGTCGACGATCAATCAGACCGGCTACCCGGATCGCCCACCCAACGCCCCCCGTTTCCCCTCGGGCCCCACTCGTAGAGGACGCTGCGCGTCGGCCGACCGCTGGACGCTCAGCAGATTGGCCGACAACACGCCCCGTACTTCACGTACGGAGTGCACCGGTGCCGTCAACTGCCCAGCCCGACGCGGGACTTTGACCGTCAACCGACCCTGAGATGGCCGCAGTGATCAAGGTCGAGTTCCTGGCGGAACGTGGGCCCAGTCTCATCTGGCACATCGGTCGTGAACTCCTGTACCGCGTCCTTACGTCCATGAGCGGAACCGGTGACGTACGGGTGTGGCCGACGCTGGAACAGGAGCGCCCCTCGTCGTGGCTGCTCCTGGAGTCCGAGGAGGTGGAGGCCATGTTCGAGGGCCCGTCGAGCCGCTGAAGGAGTGGCTCGACGCCACCTACCGGATCGTCGCGGCCGAGGTGGAGATGGACGGACTGAACTGGGACGGCTTCCTCATGAATCTGCTCGACGGGCCGGGGACCTCTTCCGGATGACGGATCGCCAGTCCTGTCCGGGCGGGCGGGACTTCTCCTCCTTGGTCGCCCGTCACGGCTCCTCCCGGCCAAGGCGCCGCCCGAAAGGCAGGTTCGGCAGGCGCGTACCGGCGCGAGCCGCTGGGGGCCACGGTCAGTGGGCAGCCGACCGGCGACCGCCGGACCGACCTTTGCGCCTCCTCCCCCGTCGGCGGCGGTCCGCAAGCCGGCCTCGGACGTGAGACCCGCGACCACCACGACCACCTGGCCTTCGCCGCGGTCCTGCGCGAGGACCTCGACGGCCGGACCGGGCTGCGCCCCGAACACGAGAAGCCGATCGACGAGGAAGCCCGTACGGCCCACTGCGCAAGGATCGAGCAGGCCACCAGATCGGCCGCACCAGTCAAGGCCCGGAGGTTGTCTCACGTGACGTGATGTTCGTGCGGCACTATGCCGGCCGGGGGCGCTGTACACGACAGCCTCAAGCCGCTCGCATAGCGCGGCCCGGAAATGGTTCGACCCGCGCCCCTGAGGGCGCGGGTCGACGTGCGTTTCCTGGGAAGGTCAGGCGGTCCGGGTGCGCAGCTGGCGGGACTTCCAGCCCAGCAGCAGGGCCTGAAGGGTGAACCACACGCCGCCGCCAGTGGCGTACACCGACAGCACGTCGAGCGAGGAGTTCCCGCCGGCCGCCTGGATGTTGTAGAAGATGCCGACCACGAAGGACAGCCCGCCCGAGATCAGGGTCGGCCACTGTCTGCCCAGCTCGGGGCCCCGGCGGCGTACTCCGACGATCACCTGGGCGGCACCGGAGACGACGGCCCAGGCGCCGAACACATGGAGCACCGGTGTCTCGCCGCCGGCGCCGGCGATCCCGACCGCGACGGCGGCGAGCGTGCTCAGCACGCCGTTGAACGCGGTGACCCGGCGCTCGGAGCAGTCGGGGGCCGCGCGGTAGTCGATCAGCGAGGACACCGCGTCGATCAGCGGGTAGACGACCAGCAGCATGATCGCCACGGCGTCGACGTCCTCATGGGCGCGGGCGAAGGCCAGGGCCCACGCCACGGCGAGGACGCCTCGGCCGAGGGACAGCCTCAGCAGGGTGGAGCGCTCGTCCGCCGCCGAACGCTCCGGTGGCGTCGTTATCCGTGTGCTCATGATGTGTTCGGCCCCTTCTCGGGTCGGCGGATGGTCGCGGGGGTCAGGCTGCCGTCGTCGGGCCCGGTCAGCGCCAGGACGGGGCGACGCACCGGAAGCTGGAGGCGGCGGCCAGGTCGCCGTAGCCCTTGTAGCTGGACACCTTGGGGTAGCGGCACAGGTTGCGTGCGACCCGCTCGCCGTCGGCGTTGATCAGCGTGGCGGGCAGCGTCTTGGGCGCCTTGCCGTCCTCGACCCAGGCGGTCAGGGCGGCGAGGCCGTCGGCCGAACCGTCCTGGCCGTTCAGGCCGCAGTGGCTGGTGTTCGGGGCGATGAAGAGACGGTAGAAGTCGTCGACCGCCTTGGTGCCGCCCAGCTTCCGCTCGACCTGCTTGCGGTACTTCACGGTGCCCTGGGCGGGGATGTACTCGTCGGCGTCACCGTGCCAGGTCAACAGCTTGCCGCCGGAGTCGCGGAAGGCGGACAGGTCGGGGTCGTCCGTGCCGATGATCTCGTCGTACTCGGCCCGGGACTGCTCGAACAGCTCGGTGAACTGGCTGTAGGTGATCGTCGAGACGTCGAAGGACGGGTCCTTCTTCACCCAGCCGGCGGCCCAGTAGGCAGGCACCGGGAAGGGCGCGCCCTTGAGGCTTCCGTCTGTGCCGGGGATGGTGGCCGCCAGGCCCTTGAGGTCGGCGCCGACCGGGACACCGGGCCACAGCTTCCTGCCGGACGTGGTGCGCGGGCCGTCCCAGATCTTGCGGACCACGGCCGCGTCGGCCGCGGTGATGACCAGCTCCTTGCCTTCGCACACCACCTTGGTGCCGATCAGCCGGCGCGGGTCGAAGTCGCAGCGGGAGGCGTCGTTGACCAGGCCGTCCTTGGCGCCGTCGAGCGTGTCGCACGCCTTGACGGCGGCCTTGGTGAAGGCGTCCAGCTCGCAACCGGTCGGGTAGGTCTTCTCGTTGTTCATGACCACCTGCGGCCACAGGGTGGCGATCTCGAACTCGTCCCAGTTGATCGCGGGCGCGTCGGCGAGGATGCCGTCGTAGTCGTCGGGGTGGCGCTGGGCCTCCATGTAGCCCTGGCGTCCGCCGGTGGAGCAGCCGGTGAAGTAGGCGTACGAGGCGCGCTTGCCGTACAGCGCGGCGACGACGTCCTTGCCGACGACGGCCGCCTCGTGCTGGGAGCGGGAGGCGAAGTTCTCCAGCAGCGCCTTGTTGACCTGGCCTTCCCCGTTCAGCGCCCAGCTGACGTCGAGGGCGTCGCCGACGCCGGCGTTCGTGGTGGTCACGGCGTAGCCGTTCTTGACCGCGTTGCCGAGCCCGACGCCGTTGTCACCCGCGAGGTAGGCGGCGCCGCCGATCGCCTGGAAGCGGCCGTTCCAGCCCTGCTCGGGCAGCCAGGTCGTCACCTTGGCGTGGTCGCCGTCGCCCGGGTGGGTGAGGGTGACGGTCACCTCGCAGAAGGCCGGGACGCCGGTGACCTCGCCCCTCAGGATGCCGGTGCCCTTGATGGTGCCGCCCGTCTGCGAGACCGCCGTCACGGACTCCACCTCGGTGCCGTCCGGGGCCTTCACCGGCACGGTGCTGCAGTCGAGCGGCGTGGACGTGGCAGAGGTCTGGGTCTGCGCGGACGCGGTCGGCAGGTACAGGGCCGCGGCGAGCGGCACACCGGCGGCGAGGACGGTCAGAAGTCGTCGTCTCATGGGTTCCATCCAGGAAGTAGGTGGTGTACGTGGTCGCAGGCGACACGTGTGCACTGGGGAGAGGAGCAGGACCGGCGGCTGGAGCGAAGGCTCACGGCATGCCGAAGACTGATCGGGATCTTATCACCGGTTAAACCGGTGACGAATGGGAAGGTGTCACTTTCGTCGCGTCGACGGCTGGTTACCACTCTGAGCGCTTGCCGGCCGCCGGAGAAGCGTCAGTTGACGGTCCGTGTCCATGGCCGTCGAAGGCCGCGCGCACCGACGCGTTACGTCATTCGACGGCCTGGACCCACCGGGGATGTCCGTGTCCAGGCATACGGTCAACGCAACTCCCGCAGCCACTCGGAGTGATGCTCCTCGGCCCAGGACCGGCTGACGTACCCCGTGCGCATCCCGAGCCTCGACTCCGGATCCTCAAGGGCCCTGCGCATGTGCCCGATGACGACGAACGTGATCGCCCAGGCCACCAGGTCGTGGACGAAGATCGCGCTGGTGCGGGAGATGAGGGGCAGCAGCCCCATGAACCACATCAGCAGTCCGGTGAACATCATCACCAGCACGGCACCGGCGATCCAGCCCGCGTAGAGCTTCTGCCCGGCGTTGAACTTGCCGGCCGGTCGCGCCTCCAGCGAGGTCCGTCGCCTGCGGACGGCCCCCAGCCACTGGCGGTCGTACACCGCGGACCGGTTCAGCCTGCGCAGGTCCGCGCGGAAGTCGGCCGAGAACAACCCCAGCAGGAAGGGCAGCGGCAGCGAGATGCCCGACCATTCATGCAGGACGACCATCAGGTGCCGCCGTCCGACGAGCTGGGCGAGCGGGCCGAAGTAGAGGCAGGCGGCCGCGACCAGGCAGACCAGCATCAGGTAGCCGGTGGCGCGGTGGACCCAGCGTTCAGCGGTACTGAAGCGGCGGACGCGGCCGGAGGTCTCAGGCTGCGTCACTGTGCCGGTCCGCTCCGTCGAGCCAGCCGTCGATCGGGTAACCGCGTTCCTCCCAGAAGCCGGGAACGACCTTGTCGGTGACCGAGATGCCCGACAGCCACTTGGCCGACTTGTAGAAGTACATGGGTGCCACGAAGAGCCGGACCGGGCCGCCGTGTTCGTACGTGATGGGCTTGTCCTGCATGTTCAGCGCCACCAGGACGTCGGAACGGCGGGCCTGTTCCAGCGTGAGGCTCTCGGTGTAGGCGCCGTCGAAGCAGGTGAAGCGGACCGCCGCGCCCTCGGAGCGCACCCCGGAGGCGTCGAGGATGTCCGCGAGCTTCACCCCCTCGAAGGGCGTGCCGTCCACGCGCCATCCGTCGGTGCACAGCACGTCGGCGACGACCCGGGTCCGGGGCATCGCGCGCAGGTCGGCGAGGGTGTACGTCTTCGGCTTCTCCACCAGGCCGTTGACCGTGAGCGCGTAGTTGGTCTCGTCCTTGTGCGGTACCGATCCGACGATGCTGTAGTACCGGAAGCCGCCCGGATTGGGCAGCAGTCCGGTCAGTCCGGTCGAGTCGGCCTGGGAGGCGGCACCGAGGAACTTCTCCCAGCCGCGCTGGAGAGGGGGCGCGAGGGCGAGCGACGCGGCGCCCGCGCCGAGCATGCCCAGCATCGCCCGCCGTCCGATCGGCGCTCCGCCCTCGGCCCCTGACTCCGGCTTTCGTGCCATGGTCATGTGCTCCTTCACGTAGTGACGTTCCGGGAGAGGTGTGTCGCCGCACGACGGATTCGACACATATGAAGCCTCCGGATTTCGGATCCGTCACCGGTTCAACAGGTGACGATCGTGGCATGCACCCTATCTGCTGTCAACGACACCCGACACCCACATGTGTTTGCGGCCGCGCAAACGGCAGGGCGAGCTGTTAGGCTTGCGCGTGACGTAGACCGTTCAACGAGGAGTCGCAGACGTGGTGGGTGAAGACGACATCTCCGGGTGAGATCCGGATCTGACGGCCACCGGCCGGCGCCGAGGTGCGCTGCCGCCGTGGTCCGTTTCGTCGTACCCCTTTCCCCCGTCTGCCCAGGGCAGAGGACCCAGCTCTGCCCTCAGTACCTCCGAGGTCTTCTCATGTCCGACGCCGCCATCGTGTGCTCGAACCTCTCCTTCGCCTGGCCCGACGACACTCCGGTCTTCCACGAC
This sequence comes from Streptomyces sp. NPDC003943, assembly GCF_053605265.1. NCBI lineage: Bacteria > Bacillati > Actinomycetota > Actinomycetes > Kitasatosporales > Streptomycetaceae > Streptomyces > Streptomyces sp. NPDC003943. Next base: position 15,670 of record NZ_JBSGIW010000009.1, read on the forward strand.
CTGTCCTTCAGCGTCGCCCCCGGGCGTACGGGCCTGGTCGCCCCCAACGGTTCCGGCAAGTCCACCCTGCTCAAGCTGATCGCCGGCGAACTCAAGCCCTCCACCGGCTCGTTGCACGTCAGCGGCACGCTCGGCTACCTCCCGCAGAGCCTGCCCCTGGCCGGAAACCTCACGGTCGCCGAGGTGCTCGGCATCGCCGAGGTGATCCGCGCCCTGGACGCCGTCGAGTCCGGCGACGTCGCCGAGGAGCACTTCACCACCATCGGCGACGACTGGGACATCGAGGAGCGCACCCGCGCCCAGCTCGCCCGCCTGGGCCTGGCCGACCTCACTCTGGACCGCAGTCTGAGCACGCTCAGCGGCGGGCAGGTCGTGTCCCTCGGCCTCGCCGCCCAGCTGCTCAGGCGTCCCGACGTGCTGCTGCTCGACGAGCCGACCAACAACCTCGATCTGGAGGCCCGGCACAGGCTGTACGACGTGCTGTCGGACTTCAACGGCTGCCTGCTCCTCGTCAGTCACGACCGTGCGCTCCTCGACCGCGTGGAACGCATCGCCGAACTCGGCAGCGACGAACTGCGCCTGTACGGAGGCGACTTCACCGAGTACGAGGAGGCCGTGCGCGCCGAGCAGGAGGCCGCCGAGAAGAACGTGCGCAACGCCGAGCAGGAGCTCAAGCGGGAGAAGCGGGAGATGCAGCAGGCCCGCGAACGCGCCGACCGCCGGGCGAGCAACGCCGCCCGGAACCTCAAGAGCGCCGGTCTGCCCCGCATCTTCGCCGGCAACATGAAGCGCGGCGCGCAGGAGTCGGCCGGCCGGGCCGGTCAGATGCACGCCTCCCGGGTGAGTGAGGCCAAGGCGCGCCTGGACGAGGCCGGGCGCGCGCTGCGCGAGGAACAGCGCCTCACCCTGGAGCTGCCCGACACCCAGGTGCCCGCCGGCCGCAACCTGTTCCTCGGCGAGGGCATGCAGGTGCGTCTCGGCGACGCGGATGTCTTCGCTCCGGGCGGTGTCGACCTCACCGTCAGGGGCCCGGAGCGCATCGCGCTCACCGGTCCCAACGGCGCCGGGAAGACCACCCTGATGCGCCTGATGACCGGCGACCTCGCCCCGGACAGCGGGACGATCAAGCGCAGCGACGGCCGGATCGCCTATCTGTCTCAGCGCCTGGACCTGCTGGACCTGGACCTCACGGTGGCGGAGAACTTCGCCGCGTTCGCCCCCGAGCGGCCGGAGGCGGAGCGGATGAACCTGCTCGCCCGCTTCCTCTTCCGCGGCCCGCGGGCCCACCTGCCGGTCGGGGTGCTCTCCGGCGGCGAGCGGCTGCGCGCCACTCTGGCCTGCGTGCTGTGCGCCGAACCGGCACCGCACCTGCTGCTGCTCGACGAGCCGACCAACAACCTCGACCTGGTCAGCGCGGGCCAGCTGGAGAGCGCGCTCGACTCCTACCAGGGCGCCTTCCTGGTGGTCAGCCACGACGAGCGGTTCCTCGCCCGGATCGGGATCAACCGCTGGCTGCGGCTGGCGGACGGAGTGCTCAAGGAGACGGGAGCCCCCGTGGTGTGAACCGCCGACGTGTGACATGGCCCGCGCCCGAGGCCGAACGCCCGGCGGGCCGCCCACCGATCACACCGGACGGACACCCATGCCCCAGCCCGCTCTGCTCGCCCATGACCTCGTCCGCAACGCGGGCGGCCGTCGACTCCTCGACGGCTTCTCCCTGACCGCCTCCCCCGGCCATCGCATCGGCCTGATCGGGGAGAACGGCGTCGGCAAGTCCACCCTGCTGCGGGTGCTCGCCGGCGTCGACGCACCCGACGCGGGAAGTGTCACCCGCCCCGGGAGCCTCGGCTTCCTCCACCAGGAGATGCCCTTCGACGCCGGCTCGAGCGTCGCCGCGGTGCTTGACGAGGCGCTCCGCGAGGCCCGTGAGGACCTCGCGGAGCTCGATCGCCTCGGCGAGGAGCTCGCCCGCCTCCCGGAGGACGACCCCGGCCACCGGGAACTCCTCGACGCCTACGGCAGGCGGCTCGAACAGGCCCAGGACCGGGAGTCCTGGGACGCCGACCGCCGCGCCGCCCTGGTCCTCGACGGTCTGGGCCTCGGCACGGTGACGCACGACCGGCCGCTCGGGTCGCTCTCCGGCGGGCAGCGCGGCCGGCTGGCGCTGGCCGCGCTGCTGGTACGGCGGCCGGCGGCGCTGCTCCTCGACGAGCCGACCAACCATCTCGACGACACCGCGGCCGCCTTCCTGGAGGAGCAGGTCCGCGCCCTGCCCGGAGCCGTGGTGATCGCCAGCCACGACCGGGCGTTCCTCGACGCCGTCTGCACCGACCTGATCGACCTCGACCCGGCAATGGACGGCCCGGTCCGCTACGGCGGCGACTACAGCGCCTACCTGTCGTACAAGTACGCCGAGCGGGAGCGCTGGGAGCGGCGGTACGCCGAGGAGCAGGAGGAGCTGGACGAGCTTCGCCGGGCGGTGGGCGTGACAGCGCACCGGGTCGCCCCGGACCGCGGCCGTACCGACAACGAGAAGATGGGCTACGGCCACCGCGCGGGACGGGTGCAGAACCAGATCGCGCGTCGGGTGCGCAACGCCTCCCGGCGCCTGGAGGAACTGGAGCGCACCCGGGTCGCCGAGCCGCCGTGTCCGTTGCGGTTCGCCGCCGGAGAGCTGGCGGCGCGGGCGGAGGAGGGCCCGCAGCCGCTGGTGGCGCTGCGCGACGTACGCGTGCCGGGGCGGCTCACGCTGGCCGGCCTGGAGGTGACGGCGACCGAGCGGTTGCTGGTCACGGGCGGCAACGGGGCGGGCAAGTCGACGCTGCTCGCCGTGCTCGCCGGAGGACTCGCGGCCGAGGGCGAGGTGCGCAGGCAGCGTGGCCTGACGGTGGGGCTGCTCACCCAGGACACCGTGTTCGAGCGGCCCGGGCGCACGGTCCGCGACACGTACGAGCTGTCGCTGGGCTCGGCGCGTGCGGAGAAGGTGCCGCTCGTCTCGCTCGGCCTGATGCACGAGGCAGACCTGGACAAGCCGGTCGGACAGCTGTCCGTGGGGCAGCGCCGCCGCCTGGCACTGGCGCTGCTCGTGGCCCGCCCGCCTCAGCTGCTGCTGCTCGACGAGCCGACCAACCACCTCTCCCCCCGCCTGTGCGACGAACTGGAGGAGGCCCTCGGCTCCGGTCCTGGCGCGATCGTGATCGCCAGCCACGACCGCTGGCTACGGCGCCGCTGGCAGGGCCGCGAGATCAGGTTGGAGCCGGGGCACGACCGGCGACGGGAGGCGGCGTCGTCGGCCCGGTCCTGATACGTACGTCCGCGTGGGGGAGGGTTCGGTCCTGGTCGCGCACTGACCAGGACCGGCACCGGCCGGACCGGTGATCCACCCTTGCGTCCGTTCGGAGTCACCTGTCAAGATGGTGACGTGAATCTTGGCCATGCCTTCGTCTGCGGACACCCGGCTCTCGACTTCGCGGCCACGCTCCGAGCCCGGCGCTCGACCCGGTTCGAGATGTTCGTGGCCCCGGACCGGCTGAACGCCTGGTATCTGGAGTCCGGGCTCGTGGATACGATCACGCCCGGCGACGAGAACGACGTCCGGGAGGCGATCAAGGTACGCGAGGCCCTCTACCAGCTCATCACCGACCGTCGCCTCGGCGAGGAGTTCGACCGCGAAGCGCTCGCCCTGCTCAACGCCGCTGCGCGCAAGGCCCCTGTGACGCCGCAGCTCACCGTGGCGGGCCGGCATACCGACGCGACCCCCGGGCGGGCCCTGGCCACCGTCGCCCGGCAGGCCGTCGAGCTGCTCAGCGGCCCGGACGTCCCGCTGCTGAAGGAGTGCGGCAACCCCGAGTGCACGCGCGTCTACATCGACCGGTCCCGCGGAATGCGGCGCCAGTGGTGCGGCATGGAGTCCTGCGGCAACAAGTCGAAGGCTGCCGCGTACCGCGCCCGCAAGAAGGCCCCGGCGGCGCACTGACCTTTGGAGGAGGCCCCGGGGCGATGCCGCCGGAAGCCGGTGGGCCGCCTCTACGGTCCGGCGGACGCGCGCTCCTGGAACTCCAGGAGTTCCCGGACCGTCCCGGCCGCCGTCTCCGCCGCACCGCGCCGACACACGGTGATCGACACACCGGCGTTCTTTCCCGGCCCTCGACCGCGACGCGTACAAGCAGCGCAACACCCTTGAACGCTGCATCAACAAGATCAAGCGGTGGCGCGGATCTTCCTTACCAGGCCAGGGGTTCACCCTTCCGGAAGAAGCCGCCGATGGGACCGGAGCCGGGCAGGGTGGCAGCCCGGACGATGCCGGCGGCGCCTTGGTCGGCGGGGTCGCCACCCGGGCCGCACATGTCGGTGGCGGTCCCGGGCCGCGGCCGTGGGCGTAGCCCTCACGGACCACCACTGCCGGACAACGGCGCAACACGGTCGAGCGCACCGGGCCGCCGGCCCGCCCGTTGAGCCGGCCGAGCCGAGGGGTTCAGGCCGCCTCGGGCTGCACGACTGTGCGCAGCTTGCGCAAGGCGTTGTGCTGACGGCTCTTGACCGTGCCTGTCGGCACTCCGAGGATGCCCGCGGTCTCCTTGATGCTGCGGTCGCACAGGTATACGTGGACCAGCACGGCACGGTGTTCGGGAGACAGCCGGCGCAGGAGCGGCCGGACCGCCAGGGCGTCGTGCACCGCCTCGGCGCTGTCGGTGCTCGAGGCGGGTTCGCCGTAGGTGACTCCGACGACCTCTCTCCGGGCGTGGGGCTTGCGCACCCAGTCGATGACCAGGTGCCGGGTGACGGTGAACAGCCAGCCTCGGACGGATCCCTCCATTCCGGCCAGGCGGTCGATGTTCCGCCAGGCCCGGATGATGGTCTCCTGCACGATGTCCTCGGCGAGCCCGTGGTCACCCAACATCTTCTCGGCGTACGAGACGAGGCCGTCCCGGTGTTCCCGCATGATCGTGCCGAGCAGATCCGACCCGGACACAGCCGTCAGGGGCGTAGCCATAGTGTTCTGAACCATCCTGGTTCTCTGTCGTACGGAGACCGGAGGTCGGATGTACCCCCGGGCGTGTACTGCACACCTCGCGAAAGATACGTGTTAAACATACCAGCGGCGTCCACGACACACATGTGTCAATCTCGCGCGCATGCGGGCCATATGAGGTGACGCCACCGGAGTCCCGGTGGAAGGGCCTTCGAGGTCCGAGCGCGGCAAGAGGATCAGCACAACCATGGACGGCGACAGCCGGCCGCCCGCGGCATCCTGGTCACGGCGCGCTCGTGGGCCGCGGCCCACGCCGGACCGGTCAGTGGAACATGTTCGTCGGAAGGCTCCACGACACACGTGCCGGGCAGTCCGTGCGCGAGGAACGTCGTGGGGGGCCGGCCGTCGCCGTGAATCGACCGGAGAGGAGCCGCCACCCCATGTGTACACCGGGACATAGACGTTTATCGTGAAAGATGAGCAGGCCGGCCTACTGTCTGGCGCCCACACCTATCCGCACAGGGCACCTGGGCGTAGGTACCATGCGCAGCAACATTCATGTCGAGGGAGTGAAACCGTTGTGACCAACCAGTCGACCGCCACCCGGTTGGTGGACCAAGCCGCGTCGGACCTTGAGGACAACCGCCGTCTGCAGCAGGAGCTGACCGAGCGGCTCACGATGCTGAAGCGGGAGGAGGCGCTCCTGACGGACATCCTGAACCTCGCTCAGCGGTACGAGGGATTCGCGGACCCGTCCCGACTGCCCGAGCAGTCGCAGGACGAGCCGGTCGCCACGAAGGTGAAGCGAGCGTCCAGCGGCGCCGGCGCGCGACGCGCGGCACCGGCCAGGACCGCTCCGGCTGGTGACAGGCCCAGGTCCGGCACGAAGGGGAAGTCGCGGCAGCCTCTGCTCGGTGACCTCCTGCTGGAACTGCTCGGCAAGTACGACGAGCCGCGCCTGGCGAAGGAGCTGCGGGACGAACTCCTGACGAAGCACCCGGACCGCAACCCCACCCCTCAGGTGGTTCGGAACACCCTCGAGGCTCTGGTCGCCAAGGGGCGCATCCGGCGTCACAAGCAGCAGCGTTCCGTCCTGTACACCGTCAGCGGTTAGGACTCGGCCGGCTGACACGGCTCCGCCTTCCCGGAGTCAGCGTCACCCAGGGCGACGTACGCGAGAACCGGATCGCCCAGGACCGGACGCTCCGGCGGCAGGCCCAGGACGACGAGGGCGAAACTGTGCGCGCTGATCATGAGTCCCTCCTCGTCTCCAGCAGGCGCAATTCTCGACGCACACCACACCCGCGCCGACGACTACCAGACGCCCTGGCGGCTTCCGGGCGCTCGTCGCCTCCCGGCTGGTCCAGGGCCTCAGGGTCTCGACGCCGGGCAAAGGTGGCAGCGCCGCGCTGCTGCCGGTGCACACGGCCACGGCGTGCCGGGCCCGCAGCCGGACCGTTTCACCGTCCCGGGTCTGCACGGACACCTCGCGCTCCCCGGCAAGGCGTCCGTGACCACGCAGCAGGTCGGTGCCGGCCGACTTGACCCACTCGACCTGGTCGTCGTCCTCCAGCCGGCGGACATCCGATCGCGGTGCGCCAGTACGGCGTTCACGTCCAGCGGGTTCTTGACGGCGGGGTCGATGCCCGGGACGTGCACGGCGTCGGCACGGAGCAGGGCCGGCCGCAGCAGGGCCTTGCTGGGTTCACAGGCCCAGTAGGAGCACTCCCCGCCGACCAGTTCGCTCTCCACGAGGACGGTGCTCAGGCCCGCGGCGCTCGTGCGGTCCGCGACGTTCTCGCCGACCGGCCCTGCGCCGATCACTATGACGTCGTAGGTGAGGATGTGATCGGTCGTCATGTGTGCTCCGGTCGTGGAAGGGGTCGGCGGAACGGGTGTGTTGACGGGTTCGCGGTCGACGGGTGTGACGGTCCCGGCGTGGCTGGAGGAGTGGAGTCAGCCGCGCCGGACCGGGTCTCAGCGGCCGGGGGCCCGCGCGGTGACCTCCTGGAGGAACCACTCGTTGCCGTCGGGGTCGGCGAACGCGGCGAAGTGCCGTAGCCGGCCCGCTGGGGGTGCAGGCCCGGAACCCGGTGGGAGTCACCGGCGTGGTGGAAGGCGCCGGTGCCGTCGCGGAACGGTCCGGAGACCGTCACTGCCCGGGATTCCAGCTCCTCGGTGTACGGGGGTTCGGCCTCTGAGCGGTGACCGACTTCGTCACGGCGACGGACAGCGACTCGGCACCAACGGTGTGCCGGGCCGGCGTACCTCATGGCCCATGTGGCTCGCCGTCAGAGGAAGTCGGTGACGGACGGGCCGCATCCGGCAGAGACCACGCTCTGCGCCCAGCTCCACACCTGCGTGTCGGTGGGCCATGCGCGCTCCTTCGAGCCTGCCGCGCCCGGAAACGGCCACGCACCGGTGACCGCGGGGGTACGGCCGGGGACAGGACGCCGGCGACTGCCTTCGGATACGTACGTGCTGGAGGCCACGCCCTGTCCTCGCTCTCCGGTGGGTGGGGTGGGTGTGAGAGAGAAGGTGCGGGTCCCACGCGGGGGAACGCGGGACCCGCGGTCTGGGTGGGGAGGGTCGGGTCAGGCGGCGCTGGCGTTGATGGTCACGGGGACGTTGTCGCGCGTGGCCCTGGAGTACGGGCAGATCTGGTGGGCGGCGTTCGCGAGCGTCTCGGCGGTGGCCTGGTCCACGCCGCCGAGGACGGGGCTGAGGACCGCGGAGAGGGAGAACGTGTCGTCGTCGCGGTGGGTGAGGGTGATCTCGGCCGTGATGGAAGTGCTGGTCAGCCGGATCTTGCGCAGCGTCGCTGCGCGGCGCAGGGCGCCCAGGAAACAGGCGGCCCAGCCGGCGGCAAGGAGCTGCTCGGGGTTGGTCGCGGTGCCGGCGCCGCCCAGTTCCTTGGGGAGACCGAGGCTGGTCTCCAACAGACCGTCGGAGGAGCGGACGCGACCGCCGTTCCGGCCCTCTCCGTCGACGTCGACAACGGCGGTGTAGGTGACTGCCATGGCTGATGCTCCCCATCTGGGTCAAAGGTCTTGGGACACCTTCCGGCCACGCTTTCAGCGTCACCAGTTGAGAAGGTGACGCAATCATGGCAGTCGTGCGCGTCACCGGTCAAGTAGGTGATTGCCATTGTCTGTGCCAGCCGCCGGCACATGTCGCAAACACAGCAGACCTGCGGAAGACGTCCAGGCATCGCCCCCCCCTGAAGCCGCCTGAGCCGCCTAAGTCCCAACGAGGCGTGATGCGTTCGCCGGCCCGTGCGGGCCGACGAACGTCACACACAGACGTACCGTGCGCCACATGGCACCGCGCTATGGAAGGACGGTCTCCAAGACACAGCCGCTGACCGTGTCGGCGAACAGTTCCGGTTCCTCCACGTGCCCCATGTGACCGCTGTTCTCCAGGACCAGCAGCCGCGCGTCGGGGATCAGCTCGTCCAGTTCCAATCCCCAGCGCACCCCGCAGATGACGTCGTGCCGACCCACGATCACGAGGGCCGGGACTGCGAGTTCCTTGAGCGCGGCACGGTCGTCGATGACGTCAGGAGTGAGGTGTTCGTCCAGGCCCGAGATGTACGTGGCCCGGATCGCGTCACGGAACGGGGCGTACCGTTCCTCGTTGCCCCAGAAGTCGGCGAAGTACGACGGCAGCACGCCCTTGGCCACCGCTTCGGTCTGCTCGTCGCTGGAGATGTCCGACATCGCACCGAACGCGGTGAGCACATCGGACAGCTCCGGGTGGCCGGCGTGTTTCGCCGCGAAGGCCTCCACCATGCGGCCTGCTTCCGCGCCGTGTTCCGGGCCGGTAGAGCGCCCTCGTACATTGAGGTATAACCTGCCTCACGCGGCGATGCCGCATGTGGGGGCGACCACGACGACGCGGTCGGCCCCCACTCGATTCCGGGGTCTGCGGACTTCGACTGGCCTCCGCCCGGCACTCCCCCGGAGGCCCTGGATCCCACCGTTCCGAAGCGGACAAGGGGCGGGACCCGGCAATCACGGCGGACGAGTGAATCGCGTGGATACGACGTGCGGTTACGCCGAAACCACCCGGTAGCTCAGCGCCGCCCAGGGAAGGTCGGTCTGGGCCATAGAGCCGGAGCGCCACGCGGATCCGGTGCAGCGGTTCCCGGAGCACAGCTCCAAGGCGCGGAGCTGTTGGCGATCTGAACCGAGAGGGCCGGCTGGGGCAGTGTGTGGCACGCTCCGCCGTCGCCGATATTGGTAACTGCGGATATCACAACCTGCGGAGTGCTGTCGGGTGAGCTGGCTCATCGGCCCCTGATGATGTCTTCGTCAACCGGCTGTTCGTCGTCGATGTAGTCGTAGGGGTCGTCATCCAGTAGGAGGTCCTCGTTCAGGTCACCCAAGTGGATGAGGAGCTTGCTGCCCACTTCGAGGTCGCATGCTGCGCAGTGGAAGCCATAGGGGACGAGGTAGACGCTCTCCAGGCCGGTGTGGTCTGCGTAACGGTTTACCTCGCCAGCCACCCACCCCTGGGATCCGCAGGCCGGGCACTGCTTCGGAGCTTCCCGGCTCATGGTGAGCAGGGGCTGACTGGTGATCGCGCCCAGCACCACATCGCGCTCCTTGCGCGACATGTGCCCGAAGCGTTGTTCGAACATTGCGCGGGCCTTGACCAGCAGAGCTTCCGCCGCAACTCGTTCCTTTCGGACCTGTTCATCGACCAGCTTGTGATGCAGGACCAGGTAGGGGCCCCAGTATCCGTTCGGATCGATCTTCAGTTCTTCGAGAACCGGGTCGACCAAGCGCAAGCAGATCGTGAAGACCGCTTCGGCTTGCGTCGCGTCGTGTATCGCGCTGTGTGCGACCCCGTTTCGGGCGTCCGCCAGAGGCTCCAGAGCCTTCTTGTCGATCGAGATCTTCTTGGGGAGGAGCTTGAGCACCCGTTCATGGGCCTCAGCGAGACCGATGGTCTTCACCTTGGCCAGAGGGCCCGCGTGGGAGCCCAGCCCCGTGGCATGCAGCAGCGAGTCGAAGTGCCGGCCGTCGACGATCAGCGCCGGGTGAATCCCAGCGAGGTAGGCCTTGAGCAGGTGCTCCGTAGCGATCCCAGCATGGTGAACGGCGAAGTCGTAGCCCTCCGGCCCCTCGACGAAGGCCGCCAGTGCGGCACTCATCCACCGTTGCGATGATCTTTTCAGCTGCTCTGAGTCCATGGCCGAGACGATAGGGCCGCGGAACCACTGAGTGCCTCGGGATTAGCCAGCAGGCTGGGAACGGCTCTGGAGTTCTGCCGCGTATCGGGCCCAGTTGCCCCCGGACTGGGTCCAGGCGGTCGCGGTTCCGGGTCTGATGCCCAGGAGTTCCGTGAGGACCGCCGCCGGCAGCTGGGTGGAGAGTCCCATCAGAGCGGAGGCTCTGCCAGGGCGGGAGTAGATGCCCAGCCGGTTGAGCCGCTTTCTGAGATGGGGGTGGCTGAGGTGCTGACCTGGGAAGGCGCCAGGGAAGAGCCAGGGAGAGTCGGACAACGTTCCGGTGGTGGTGTGCCCGCGTCGCCGGGCGAGGAGCCGTCGGGCGATCGTGTCCAGGGGTTCGGGCAGCAGCAGCGGAGTGTCGCCCAGCCTCAGCGCGGACGCAGCTGTGGCAGCGGCCGTAGCTGTGCAGATACTCGATCGTTCCGCAGAGCCGGCAGGGGTTGAAGGAGATCGGGTTCCTCTGCCAGCAGGTTTCGCAGAGGTGGCCGTCGGCGGTCAGGGCCGCGGCGTACTTCTTCTGGCCGCAGCCCACGCAGGTCCGACGGGTGCGTGAGCAGGTGTCGCAGCGGGGCATCCCGGTCGAGGCTCGGTGGCGGCGCCATGGTCCCTTGCCGCAGAACGAGCAGGTCCGCAGGGTCGGCCTGAAGCAGGCCCGGCAGAGCGGCCCGTCCTTGGTCCGCTGACCGACGGGTCGGACTCGGTCGCAAAGGACACAGGTGATCACCTGGTCGGGTTCATGGCGCATGCAGACCGAGCACAGAGGAGTCCCGTCCAGGCGACGGGTCGCGACCGCCCGTTCGCGTCCGCAGTGTCCGCAGGCCGCCATAGCGGCCTTGCGGTAGCACTCCATGCAGCAGCGCAGGCCGTCGAGCACGTGGGTGAGCGGCCGGACCTCGCCGCAGCTGTGGCAGGCCGGGGCCGTGATCGAGACGCCGGCGTCGGTCAGCGCGGTGATCAGCCGTGCTGCCCGTGCGGATGCCTTGGCGCCTTCTCCTGTCAGCAGGCCCGGAGTGTCCTCGATCTCCCAGAGAAGCCGGAACATCAGGTAGAGGTTGCCGACCGGCGCGACGGATTCGACGGCCCCGCGGACGGCCGCGGGCTCGGCATCGGGGGCAACGGCGGTGACAGCCGAGCTGATCAGGGCGACCGGATCTCCGGCGGGCTGCCGCCAGCAGTCCCGGCAGATTGCGTCACCGGTTCGGGTGCGGCGATAGACCCGAGCGGGCCGCGAGCACTCGACGCAGCTCAACGATGCGGCCCGGGATGCGTGATTGCAGGGCTGGCAGACACGCAGCGGCCGGAACACGTTCCCCACACACCACGCTGCTCCGAGCCTCCACCCGACATGTGCGGCACATACATGTTCCAGACCCACACAGCATCACCGTCTTGACAGGTGACTGGGGCTGATGCACGCTGACAGTACTCGTCACAGGCGACCAGCAGGACACGATCCACGAGCAACGAAGTGGAGCAGGGTCATGAACAACGAGATCGTCACGGACGCCGCCGCGGCGGCACGGCACGCGCGCTTCGGCAAGCTCCCCGAGCGAATCCGCTTCGAGGAGATGACCACCGAGGCGGACGTCGACCCTGGCTCGGGCGGCGCCGCTTACAACCCCGAGAACTCATGGAAGTACTACTCGTGCCTGGCCCTCGACCTGGGCCTTTAGCGCTCTTCCTCCGCCCAGGGTCGACCTGCCGTCACCGCCGGGCTCTGGGCGAGCCTGAGGACGTGGCCGTGATGTCGAACCCTCGATCACTCCAGCGATGCCGAGCGCCGCCGGCCCCCAAGGTCGGTGAGGACGTCAGATCACATACGTGCCGTGCGAGTCATCCGGCTACCTGCCTCACGCCCCGCGTACGTCTCGGGCCGTCTCGGGCCTCAGGATTCACGGGGTGGTTCGCACCGGGAAGCTGAAGGAATGGCCCTGCTGCTTGAGCCAGGGCAGCACCTGTTCGAGGGCCGGCGTACTGGTGCCTGGTCGGGTCAGCGGTTGGTGAACTCGCGCAGGCGATCGGCGAGGCGCTGGTCGGGCGGACCGGCTGTGTCGCCGGCATCGGCCAGCCTGCCGACCTCCATCTCCAGCTGTCCTGTCGGCGGCGTGCTGCTGACGGAACCGTTTTTGCGGACGTAGGAGGCGACGGCACGCAGCAGGTCGAGGACGACGTCGTCGATGCCGGCGCCTTCGGCACCGGTGACGGTGACTTCGTGGCGCCAATGAGCGGCTTCGCGGTGCTCGCCGAGGGCGAGGTGGTGCAAGTGGAGGCAGTAGGCGGCAATCCGGTTTCCGGCGCCGGTGGACAGCTGCCACCAGAACTGGGCGCTCTCCGGATGGCCGGTGCGGAACAGCAGGCAGGCGAAGACGGCGGCGCCGTCCTCGTCGAACTCGCCTTGGGTGCCACGGGTGGGAGCGTCGGCGAGGCGGCCGATGTCGGCGGGGGCGCTGGGGGCGTTGATCGCCCACCGGCACACGGTCGACAGCTGTACGCACTACCCCACTTCGCCGCGTTGACGCCTGCGGCTGCCGGCGTACGGGGCCGACGGGCGACGGGCGACGAGCCAGCTGCGGGAATGCCGCTCCCGGCAGGGCGACACATACCAGCGATGCTGCTCCGCCGCTCCCCCCAGTGGCGGGTTGGAATTCCAACCCGCCGGTTATGGCTCTTGGGCAACGTTCCATGGCGGGCCGACGCATGAGAAGTCGACGAACGGGGATCACAGCTGGGTGAAGAGCAGGGGGTACGGCAACGTTTGGTACCGCGGGCGGTTGCCCCACTGGTTACGGGGGCTGCTCGTCCTCGCGGCGGGGTGGGGCGTCCTGGTCTGCGGTCAGCAGGTCGCTGAAGGCTACGGAGCGACCATGGAGTACCGCGCCGCACCGGTCTGCCAGGGCGGGGGCGGGGATGAGGGGGAACCGTGCGTGCGGCGCGAGGCGGGCACGGTGCTCGACCGGCGGACGGGCGAGAGCTGCACGTCCAACGGCACGAGCGGCGGCACGACGGGAGGTATCACCACCGGAGGCATCACGGCCGGAGGCGGGATGAACACCGCCGGTGGCGGCATCGGCGGTGTGACGGCTGGCGGGGTGACCACCTCAGGCGGCGGAGGTGGCGGTACGACCTGTACGACGTATTACGACCTGAAGGTCCAACGGCCAGGCCATTCGACCTGGTTGGGCGTGGCGCCGGAGACGTACGACGACGCCAGGAAGGGTGACCACGCCGAAGTCCGGCTGTGGCAGGGAGACGTCGTGGAGCTGAGGGTTCGCGGCCACATCGACTCCTACGCGCCCTCCTCGCAGCAGGCGGTTCTCCCGTGGCTCGCGCTCGGCTGCCTGATCCTGGCGGGCGGTGCATGGGCATTGCTGAGCGGGCGGCTCTCCGGCCTCTTCGCCTTCCCCAACTTCGGCTACCTGTTCGTGGCCGTTGGGGTCGGCTGGCTCGGCTCCATGGCACTGTTCGGCGGCCACCCCGTGGTCTGGGTGTTCGCCATCCTGTGGACGGGCTTCGCGGTCTTCTGGACCGTGGGTGCCTGGCGGGACGGGTAGCCGAGGCCGCTGGCCGGGCGCAGGCCGAGGCTCTGACAGCCACCGTGCAAGCCACCCTCGACGAGCAGAGGCGGGCTCGGACAGCGCGGATCGCGAGCGAGTGGGAGACGCGCCTACGCGTCCGGGTTCTTGCCCGTGGCGGAGGTGGTGATGCGGTCGACCTGCATCTTCACGAAGGACGGCAGCTCGTGGTCCTTGGGCAGGTTCCGGCCGAACATCACGGCCACCACGGAGCCGACGCGCAGCTCCGCGATCTGGTACGTCTCTCCCTGGTCCTCCTCCGCGAAGGCGTCGGTCTCATCGGCGGCCGTGTCGATGGTCAGCGGCTTCGGCTTGGTCTTCTCGTCCTTGTGGTTCTCGGCGACCGCCGCCTTCATGGCCGCCTTGGCGTTGTCGACGGAGTCATAGGCGAGGAGGGTGAACTGCACGTTCACGTCCTTGTCGCCGTTCGTGTTCTCGTCGGAGTGCCGGGTCGTCGCCTGAGCTGTCAGCCCGGCACAGCTCCACTGGGCTTGCGTCTCGCACTGCTCCCGGGCGGCGCTTCCGTCGAGGACGCGCGGCTCCTGGGCGAGCCACCCCTTCGGGGCGGCAAGCTTGCTGGGGATGGCCTGGGCCACCTGGGACGGGTTGAACGGCGCGTCGGCCAAGCCGCCGCCTCCCTCCTTTCCGCCACCCCCCTCGCCGCCGCTTCCGCCCGAGCAGCCGGCCAGCGCCAGCACCAGCGTGAGTCCCGTAATCGCACCGCGCGTCTTGTGAAGCATTGCTCGCCCCGTTCGTGATCTTCCGTCAGTCGTCCTTGAATATCACGGGGTTGTGGTCGATGAGCTTTCGCAGTCACCCCCGCTCCCGCCGTCAGACCAGTACAGGAGGCCCCTGGTCACAGAAGCCGTTGAAGCGGGTAGCCGGGACATTTCTACCGGCTCAGCGCTCCCGCACCCGCGTACTGGGCACTCGCGCCCAACTCCTCCTCGATGCGGATGAGCTGGTTGTACTTGGCAGTGCGGTCGGAGCGTGACAGCGATCCGGTCTTGATCTGGCCGCAGCCCGTCGCCACCGCCAGGTCGGCGATCGTCGTGTCCTCCGTCTCTCCCGAGCGGTGCGACATCACGACGGTGTAGCCCGCCCGGTGAGCAGCGTTGACCGTGCCCAGAGCCTCCGTCAGGGTGCCGATCTGATTGACCTTCACCAGAACCGAGTTGGCGACGCCGGAATCGATCCCCTCGCGCAGGAGGGCCTCGTTCGTGCAGAACACGTCGTCACCAGTGAGCTGGCAGCGGCCTCCGACCCGTGCGGTCAGGTCCCTCCACCCCGTCAGGTCGTCCTCGGCCATCGGGTCCTCGATCGACACGACGGGGTAGGAGTCGATCAACCTGACCAGATAGTCGGCGTGTTCGGCCGGCGTGCGCCGCACTCCTTCCCCGGTGTAGTCGTAGACGCCGTCGCGGAAGAACTCGGACGAGGCCGGATCCATGACCAGGCCGATGTCCGTGCCCGGCCGGTAGCCCGTCCGCTCGACGGCGGCCACCACGAAGTCAAGGGCCTCCTCGGCGGTGCGCAGGGCGGGCGCGAAGCCGCCTTCGTCACCCACTCCCGTCGAGTGGCCGGCGGCGAGGAGATCGCGGCGCAGGGTGTGGAAGACCTCGGACCCCATCCGCACGGCCTCGGCGAAGGTCTCCGCGCCGATCGGGGCGATCATGAACTCCTGGAAGTCCAGTGGGTTGTCGGCGTGCGCGCCGCCGTTGACGATGTTCATCATCGGTACGGGCAGCAGCCGGGCGCCGGCGCCACCGACGTAGCGGTAAAGGGGAAGGCGGTGGGCGGCGGCAGCGGCCTTCGCGGCGGCCAGGGAGACCCCGAGGATCGCGTTGGCGCCGAGCCTGGACTTGGTCGGGGTGCCGTCCGCGGCGACGAGGGCGTCGTCGAGGCCGGTCTGGTCCTCGGCTTCCCGCCCGACGACGACGGCCGCGAGCTCCGTATTGACGTGCCTTACCGCCTGGTCGACACCCTTTCCGTGCCATCGCGCCGGGTCGCCGTCGCGGAGTTCTACGGCTTCGCGGGCGCCGGTCGAGGCACCGGAGGGAACCGCGGCCCGGCCGAGGGATCCGTCCGCCAGCTCCACGTCCACCTCGACGGTGGGGTTGCCCCTGCTGTCGAGGACACGGCGGCCGGTGACAGAGGTGATGACGGTCATGGGAGTCCTCCCCGTTGTCGCATACGGGCCGGGTTCGACTGCGGCGACGGTGGCGCGGGACCCGACACGCAGACTCTACAGCAATGCTGCACAGTTCTGCTGTTCAGTTTCGCTGTTCAGCTGTGCTGTACAGCCTCGCTTCCCGGTTCTGCTCCGCAGGTGCTGCGTTAAAGTTCGGTATGCCCCTTCCGGAATCCGCCACCATCGCCGCTGAGCTGCGCACCGTGATGGGAAAGCTCACCCGGCGCATGAAGCTCGAGGATCAGATGCCGCTCGGTCAGGCGTCCGTGCTCGGCGCGCTGGACCGCAGCGGTGCGATGACGACGAGCGAACTGGCTGCCGACCAGCGGGTGCGCCCGCAGTCCATGGCCCGGGCCGTCGGACTGCTCATGGACCAGGGGCTGATCACGCGCCGCGCGCATCCGACAGACGGCCGCAAGAGCCTCGTCGAGCTCTCCCCTGCCGGACAGGCTCTGCTGGAGGAGGAACGCGGGCGCAGGGCGGATTGGCTTGCGCGGGCGATCGAGGCGGAACTGACCGGCGAGGAGCGGGAGTTGCTGGCACGCGGGATCGAGCTCGTGGAGCGGCTCGCGGCGCACTAGCGCGGCTGCTACGGGTCGCGATCATCATCCGGTCCGAGTGTGGATGACCGCCTTGCCACGGCGTTTGCACAGGGGGTGCGGTTACCGCGGGACGAGTAGGCCTTGTCCCGTGCGATCGCGGCGGGTCGGGTGCGCGGACGTCCGACCGGCCTGCGGACCCGTACTTCCTTCAACACGATGATGACTGCGGGCTGTCGGCAGCCTGTCCCGCGCCACAGGTCATCCGGCATCAGCCGCTCGACGAAATCCGTCAGGCACCTTTCAACAAAACCTCTAATTGCCTGCTGGCTCCTCACAGACTGCCACCGGTTTCACCTCCGGGTCACGCGCCATGCCCCCGAGGCCGTACTGGTCGGCCTCCGGCACAGTCAACTCGTCGGTGGCCTGCCATGGTTCGAGGTTCCCTGAATCGCGCTGCCAGCTGACGCCCTCGCGGTCGGCGAAGGTCAGGTACGGCACCTCGATGATGTCCGGCACCGGCTGCTTCTTCCAGCCATCATCGGGACGGAGTCGCGCGCTGTGGCTTGGGGGAAATCCCTGCGGGCCGCTGCCCCTGGGAATGCGGTACATCCAGTCGTCAGGGTCGAACACCGAATCCGAGCACGGGGGCAGGCTCGGCAGGCTCACGCTGTATTGCACGGCAAGTCTCGTATGGTTCCAGTCACCGGTCCTCGCCGTGAAGTAGAGCTCGATGTGCGAGACCGGATCAGGTGACCGGTTCATAAGGTGCAGCTGGATGCCGCCATCTTTCCCGTAGTCGACCCAAGTGGACACTCGCGAAGCCTGTGCACGGGACTTCTTGTCAGCGTCCTCGCGGGACTGCGTCAACTGATCGCGCGACACCATGGCGCCGTAGTACGTGGCGACTCCCGTAAACAGCAAGGACCCGATGCCGGCACCGACACCCACCACGGTCGCAAGTCGCGTCCAGTCGGTTCGGTGCCACCAGGACCGCCGCTCATGGGGCGCACCAGCCAGTCCCCGAACCCGTACGGAGTCCGGTGCGGGCCGCTGCCTCGCGAGACGCTGCCGCGCCTGCCGCTGATTGTTCGTGTCCCTCACGACTCTCCCTTCAACCGATCATAGGGACGCACGAAGAGCCGCGATCGCTCCCATCAGTCATCACGTCGTGTCGGCTCCGGAACGGAAGCCGACAGGAACTCGCCGATCTTGCCGTCATTTGCCTTCAGGAGCACCTGGGTCAGGTTGAACCGGGCGACGATCGTCAGCCGGGGATGCTGTCCCAGCGATGATGTAGCCGATACCTTCCAAGAGTTGGCCGGCCAGCAGGGCGGTGAACCAGCGCCGGGTACGCGGCCGCTCGGACGGAGCCGTGGCGGCGCCTTTGCGTCCGCGCCGCGCGGGACCAGGTTCCAGGCGGCCACGGCGGGTCGGCCGGCGCCGCGGCGCCGGTGGGGGCGGACTTCACCACCGCCTGCTTCGTGATCACGCACCTTCGCGGTCTCCCCGAGGACTCTTCCGCAGTGACGCCAGGCCGCAGGCACGGTGGATGGAAATGCCGGTTACGCTGCACCCATGTCCATCAGGCATAGAGCAAGGCGACGGTGACCCGGGTGACCATGCCCGGCTCCGCGAGCGCGTCCGGCATCGAGCTGAGGCACCTGCGGGCGTTCGCCGCAGTGGCCCGGTGCCGCTCGTTCACCCGGGCCGCCGGCGAGCTGTTGATCACGCAGCCCGCCCTGAGCCGTACCGTCGCCCAGCTGGAGGCCGGGCTCGGGGTGCGGCTGCTCGACCGCTCGTCGCGCGGCGTCGCTCTCACCGGCACAGGCGCCGAGTTCCTCGTCCACGCGGAGCGGACGCTGGCCGCCTTCGACACCGCCCTGGCGGCGGCCCGGCACGAGTCCACGCTGAGGCTCGGTTTCAGCTGGCTGCTGCCCGACCCCTGGGCCCAGCGGGCCATCGCCCGCTTCGAGGACGAGACGGGGGCACAGGTCGAGCTGGTGCGCTGCGACAACCCGCTCGACGACCTCGACCGCCAGGGGGTCGACGTGGCACTGTGGCGCGGCGACAGGCCGGTCGGGCCCGCCGTCCGTACGGTGCATCTGTACGACGAGCGGCGCGTCGCCGTCCGTGCCCGCGCGCATGCCGTGCACGGCCAAGCCGCGGGCGAGCCAGCCGGCGGCGCCGTGCGCTGGCAGGACGCCCACGAGTGGACCCTGGTCGTCAACACCGCCAGCGGTACGACCGGCCCCTGGTGCTGGCCGGACGGAGGCGGCCCCCGGCGCTACGTGAAGACCGCGAACTTCGACGAGTGGCTCGAATCGGTGGCCGCGGGGCGTGGCCTCGGCATCGTCCCCGACGTCGCCGAACGCCGCATCCACCACCGCGCCCTGCGCTTTCTCCCGCTGACCGGCGCACCCCCCAGTCCGGTCCGCCTCGCCTACCGGCCGGAAGCGGGAACCGGCTCCGCACTGCTGCGCCAATTCCTCGATGCGGCCCTCGAAGCAGCCCACACCGGCGCCCATGCAGGTGAGGCATAGGTGCAACCGGAGCGGCATTTCCGCTGCTCCCGCTATCTCCTTACGGTCGACGGCGAGGGCGGGAGTGGCTCGGAACACCCGGCACCCAGCGCCCTCCTTCCCTGCCACGCCCAAGGAGCCACAACCATGACTTTGTCCTCCCCCCTTCCCCGCCACGAGGGCTCGGCGCTGGTCGTCGGCGGCCCCACGACCGTCCTCGACCTCGGCGGGCTCCGCATCGTCTCCGACCCGACCTTCGACGCCCCCGGCCCGCACGGCCACCTCACCAAGACCGAGGGCCCGGCCCTCGCCGAGGACGGGCTCGCCGACACCGATCTGGTCCTGGTCAGCCACGACAACCACGCCGACAACTTCGACGACCGCGGCCGCGCCTTCGCACTGGCCGCCCCGCTGCTGCTCACCACCACCGGCGGGGCCGGCCGGCTCGGCACCCCGGCGAAGGGCCTGGCCGCGTGGGACACCCACACGCTCACCCGCCCGGACGGCGGCGAGTTGACCGTCACCGCCGTTCCGGCCGTCCACGGCCCGGAGGACGGTGAACGCGACGCCGAGGGCGAGGTCAACTGCCAGGTCGTCGGCTTCGTCCTCGCCGGAGACGGACTGCCCACCGTGTACATCAGCGGTGACAACGCCTCCCTGCGTACCGTCACCGAGATCGCCCGCCGCATCCCGCGCATCGACGCGACCGTCCTGCACGCCGGCGCTGCCCGAGTCCCGGGCAAGTTCCGCGAGCGCCCGCTCAGCCTCGACAGCGCCCGCGCCGCCGCGGCCGCGGCCATCCTGGGAGCCCCCGTCAACATCCCCGCCCACTACACCGGTTGGTCCCACTTCACCGAAGGGCGCGATGCCATCGAGCACGCCTTCGACGACGCCGGGCTCACCCCGGTCCTCCGCATCGCCGACCATGGCACCTGGCTCCCCCTCAAGCCCTGAAACCGATCACCCCCCCAAGGAGTCCGGTGAATGAGCGCGAAAGCAGCAGCGCACGACAGCAAGCGCCGGCGGGAACGAACCGAAAGGACAGGCTGATGTCCCGTACCACTTCCGACACCCAGATCCGGCGTCCCGTACCCCCGTTCACCGAGGCCGACGCGCTCGCGAAGGTGCAGGCCGCCGAGGATGCGTGGAACACCCGAGACCCCGACCGGGTCGCCCTCGCCTACACGGAGGACTCGGTGTGGCGCAATCGCGACACCTTCGTGACCGGCCGAGCGGAGATCCGGCGGTTCCTCGCCGAAAAGTGGCGCAGGGAGCTCGACTACGCGCTGCGCAAGGAGCTGTGGTCCTTCGGCGACGACCGGATCGCCGTCCGCTTCCAGTACGAGTGGCGCGACGCCGACGGCGGACACTGGCGCTCCTACGGCAACGAGCTGTGGGAGTTCGACGCCGCGGGCCTGATGCGCCGGCGTGAGGCGAGCATCAACGACGTACCGATTCGGGCAGAGGAACGACGCATCCTGGGACCGAGGCCCCTGGGACAGCGTGGGGGCGCACTGCCCCTGGCATGACATGCCACCGCACGCCGGACGGTGGATCAGGATGTCACCTCTACGGCCGGTTCGAGTTCGTCGTGGGCAGTCGGCCATCGGATCGACCTCCACCCGGCTGTGACCGTCCCGGGCCTCCGGTGGACGAGCCGCGGCCGACGCTCGCCGGGGAGGTCGCGGAGCAGTGGGGGTGGTACAGGGGTCTGGGCCGAAGCCGTCTGCCGTGGCTCGACCCAGACCCCTTTGGTCACGGCCGGGCGGTGAGGAGGCTCAGGCCGCCTCCGCCATGACCGTGTTCCCGGCGGGATGGGTGGCTCGCTACCTGTCGACGGCGTCGGTCACGTGCTGCCAGCCCTCCAGGTCTGCGATGCGTGCCTCCAGGGCGGGGCGCATGGCCGTCGCGCCGGCGGTGCCGAGGGCAAGGCGCAGCGGAGGGTTGGGGCTGTCGACCGCGGTCCGGATGCCTTCGGCGATCCGCGCGGCGGCGGAGAACGCGGACGCCGGGAGCTCTCCGATGCCCTTCTGGACCTCTCGGACGGTCTGGTCGTAGTCGGAGAGTCCGGCTGCGACGTCGAGGTTGGCGAGGAAGGGAGTCGCCGTCATACCGGGCTGGATGAGGGTGACTTTGATGCCGAGCGGTGCGACCTCGGCCGCGAGCGCGTCCGACAGTCCCTCGACGGCGTACTTGGTGGCGGCCAGCAGGCCCACGCCCGGATGGGCGGACTGCCCGTAGACGGACGAGCCCTGGAGTACGTGGCCGGACCGCTGGGCCCGGAGCACCGGCAGCGTGGCGCGGAGCACGTTGAGCACTCCGAAGACGTTGGTGTCGAACACGGCACGCACCTGGGCGTCGGATGCCTCTTCGACGGCTCCGAACAGTCCGTATCCCGCGTTGTTGGCCACGACGTCGATGCGGCCGAATCGTGCCAGCGTGCCGTCCACCGCGTCCCGGACGGCCTGCTCGTCACGTACGTCCGCCGGGATCAGGAGCAGGCGATCACCGTGCGCTTGCGCCAGTTCGTCCAGGGAGGAGGTGTCGCGGGCGAGGGCCGAGACGGTGTCGCCGTTCTCCAGCGCCTGGAGCGTCAGTTCGCGGCCGATGCCGGACGTCGCGCCGGTGATCAGCCAGGTGCGGAGGCGGGTCTGCTGGTTGGATGCCTGATTCATGTTGCGACCATAAGGCGTTAGATCGCAACAGTTCAAGCCTCATCGGTGCCGAGGTTGCCCGCTAGAATGGTTAGCGCCGATCGCACTGATGTAGGGTGGGCCTATGAGCAGTGCGGCGTCCGAATCCCCCAAGCCCAGCCCGCGCACCGTGACACCGACGGTGGAGACCGTTCTCGCGTTCGTGAACACGCGCGCTGACGGATCGGGTCGCCGAGAGCTGTTCGAGGACGGGCACTCGTTCGCGGCGTGGCTGGCGGAGCGCGACGAGTTCGACGGCGAAACCGTGGTGACCGACGCGGACGCGGCGGTCGCGCGCGAGCTGCGTGACGCCCTGGTGACCGTGCTGCTCGCACACTCGGGCGACGAGGGAAGCCTGGGCGAGCCGCTGCTGCGCGCCGAGCGGCACCTGCGACGTGTCGGGTCGCTCTACCCCCTGGCGACAGTGGTGACGGCCGGCGGCGCAGAGCTTGCCTCACCGCAGACGGGCGTGCCGGGCGTGTTCGGAACCGTACTGGCCGCGGTGACGACGCTCGCTCAGAGCAGCGACTGGGGACGCATCAAAGCCTGCCGCAATCCCCCGTGCCATTTCGGTTTCTTCGACCGCACCCGCAATGGAGCGGGGCTGTACTGCAGCACCGGCTGCGGCTCCCAGGTGTCCATGCGCAAACACCGCCAGCGGCAGCGCCATGACAGTGGCGCACCGTCCAAGGCGTGAGACCCGTGTGCGTCGATGTGGAAGCCCCGAACCCGCCCTCGCCGCCCGGATCTGCACGTGGTGATGTGCTGTGCGATGTGCACTGTTACCTGTGCGCGGTGCTGAGCTGCACTGTTGTATGGGGAGTCGAACCCCCGCGTTGCTCTTCACGCGCCAGGAGTGGGCTGGAAAACCGCCGGCCCTCGGTGTGTGCACGCCTCCGAGGCAGCTACCTACTCCACATCGTCCCCGCCTGCTGGACCACTCAGTCCAGCAGATCGACCTCCCAGTTCGTGCGCTGGATCCGCACATCGACCTCGCGGATCTCTCGGGCGATCGCATCCGCCTGACCGCGCAGTTCCGCGACCGGAAGTGCGGAAAGCATCATCAGCTCGGACCGGAGCTGCCGGCCGTATCCCCGCTCGCCCTTGCCCGCCGCCGCGTCCGCCGCCGCGGTGACCACAGAGTGCCGCAACCGCAGGACATCGCGGCGTGCGAGGGCATCGGTGAGCGTCCCCACGCAGCCCGAGGTGAGGGGCCCTCACGCCCTCGATCGGACCGGCGGCGAACTGCTCGACGTCGACCCGCCTTCGACGCAGGTCACGTCGACGAGCCCGACGTGGGTCGTCAGGCGGCGGCAGGCTGGAGGAGGTCCCAGCGATTGCCGTAGAGGTCCTCGAAGACGGCGACGGAGCCGTAGGGCTCGTGGCGCGGCTCTTCCAGGAAGCGGACTCCGGCGGCGGTCATGCGGTCGTGGTCGCGGGCGAAGTCGTCGGTGTACAGGAAGAAGCCGACCCGGCCGCCCGTCTGGGCGCCGACGGCCGCGGCCTGCGCCTCGCCCTTCGCGCGGGCGAGCAGCAGCCCGGTGCCGCCGCCGCGCGGGCGCACGACGACCCAGCGGGTGCCGTCGCCGCGATCGGTGTCCTCGACGAGCTCGAACCCGAGGGCGCGGGTGTAGAAGTCGACGGCCTCGTCGTAGCCGTGGACGACGAGCGTGACCAGGGCGAGGGCGGGGAGCTGCGGTGTGTCGGACATGGGACCAAGGTAATACGTATGACGGACCCGGTGCCAACGCAGCGCGGAGGTGGGCAGTGGAATGCGGCGCCGGCGAACGGCGAGCGGAGGACTTCTGTGGTCGGGTGACCAGGGGCGACCACGGCGGGGCGGTCATGGCCGATGCGGCGAGGAGAGCCGGCGGCGCAGCTCGCTGGGGGTGTGTCCGGTCCAGCGGGTGACGGCGCGGCGGGGGGTCCGGGAGTCGGCGTAGCCGTTTCGGGCTGCTATCGCGTCGGCCGTCTGGTCCGTGGCCTCGACCAGGCGGGTGATGTGCTCGCGGCGGGCCGTCTCCAGCTCGGCCCGCCAGGCCATGCCGTGTTGTCCCTCGGGACGGCGCTGGAGGGTGCGAGTGCCGGCCGTCATCCGTCTCGCCGTCGCGGGAAGGGCCAGTTCGTGGTCGTCCCTCTCGCTGCTCGTCGCCTTCCTGGCAGCGCGGTCCTCTGTTCCCGATCTTCCCTGGCCTCGCGATCTTCATTACCGTGCTTGCGTTCAACCTCTTCGGTGACGGCGTGCGGGACGCGCCCGGCCCGAAGGGTTCCCGCTGACCGTACGTCGCTCCCCCGCAAGGCCAGCCCCTGTCAATGCCGGCAGGAGGCACATCGTCCAACGGCGGACCGCCGCAAGAGGACCGCCACTACTTCGGAGGTTGCTCGACATGACTCTGGACAGCTCCCAGAGACGCAGAATCGCCGCGAGTGCGCTGCTCGCGGCGGCCACGATGGTCGTCACCACCGCCTGTGGCGGCGGCAACGCCGGCGACAAGGGCAAAGGCAGCGCGCCCGGCTTCAACGCCGCGGTGAACAAGGTCGCCAGCGCCTCCGACAAGAAGGGCGGCGAGCTGAAGTTCATCGGTGCGCAGGAGGCCGACAGCTGGGACCCGCAGCGCGGCTACTACACCTTCATGTGGAACTTCTCCCGTTTCTACGCCCGCCAGTTGGTCACCTTCAAGCCCGTGCCCGGAGCCGGGTCCACCGAGCCGGTTCCGGACCTCGCCACCGACACCGGCAAGGTCTCGGCCGACGGCCTGACGTACACCTTCACGCTGAAGGACGGGGTCACCTGGGAGGACGGCAAGCCGATCACCTCCAAGGACGTCAAGTACGGCATCGAGCGCATCTGGGCGCAGGACGTCATCTCCGGCGGCCCGGTCTATCTGCGGCGGGCCCTCGACCCCAAGGGCGACTACAAGGGTCCGTACAAGGACACCACCCCGGACAAGCTCGGCCTGAGCGCCATCCAGACGCCGGACGACAAGACCATCGTCTTCAAACTGCCGGTCGCCAACGGCGACTTCCTGCAGATGCTGGCCATGCCGACCGCGTCCCCGGCCCGCCAGGACAAGGACACCAAGGCCCAGTACGGTCTGCACCCGTTCTCCTCGGGCCCGTACAAGTGGGACTCGTACACCCCCAACAAGTCCCTGAAGCTGGTCCGCAACGACAAGTGGGACCCGAAGACCGACTCCGTCCGCAAGGCCCTGCCGGACAAGATCAGCATCACGTTCACCACGAACGCCGACGACATGGACAACCGCCTCGTCGAGGGCGAGTACGACCTCGACCTCAACGCGACCGGTGTCGGCGCCGCGGCCCGCCAGAAGGTGCTCCAGCAGCACAAGGAGAACGTCGACAACCCGCAGACCGGCTTCATCCGGTACGCCGTGTTCCCGCAGACGGTCATCCCGAACATCGAGTGCCGCAAGGCCATCATCTACGCGGCCGACTCCAAGTCCCTGCAGACCGCCCGTGGCGGCCCGCAGGCCGGTGGCGACATCGCCCCCAACATGCTCCCGCCGGCCATCAAGGGCTCCGACCCGACGGCCGACCCGTACGGCAAGCTCTCCGGCGCCCCTGACCTGGCCAAGGCCAAGGAAGCGCTGAAGAAGTGCGGCAAGCCGAACGGCTTCAAGACCACGATCGCGGTCCGCAACAACAAGAAGATCGAGATCGCCACCGCCGAGTCGCTGCAGAACTCGCTGAAGGCCGTCGGCATCGACGCCCAGATCGACGCGTTCGACGGCGCCCAGACCGCCGGCATCATCGGTTCGCCGAAGGTGGTCAAGGACAAGGGCTACGGCATCATCATCCAGGGCTGGGGCGCCGACTTCCCCAGCGGCCAGGGCTTCCTGCAGCCGCTCGTGGACGGCCGCTTCATCCTGCAGTCCGGCAACTACAACTTCTCCGAGCTGAACGACCCCGCCGTCAACGGCCTGTTCGACCAGGCGCTGAAGGAGACGGACCCGGCCAAGGCCGGCGAGTTCTACAAGCAGATCAACACGAAGGTGTCCGAGGCAGCGCTCTACCTGCCCTTCACCTATGAGAAGAACATCATCTGGCGCAGCTCGCGACTGACCAACGTCTACACGGCGGGCGCCTACAGCGGCCAGTACGACTACGCGTCGCTCGGCGTCGTGAGGTAACCGAACCCTTCCGGTACCGGGTGTCCGACTCGCCCCGATGGCGCAGCGCGCCGCTGGGTACGAGGGGCAGACGAGGGCCGTGCGGCGGCCCGTGGGGTTCCGAGAGGTCCCCACGGGCCGCCGTCGTCCGCACCCCGGCGACGCCGCCTCGGCGACGTGGACGCTGGACTGCACCCCGGCGGCGACCGACGCGGGCGTCGACATCAAGGGGCGCTGCGGCCGACCCCTGTGCGCCCAGGTCCGGCCACCACTCGTCGAGTGGTCCGCCGCGTCAGTGGCCTGAACGGACCGCCGACACAGCGTGCCCGGCGCCGTCTGACGCCCGGCGGGCGGCCGTGCCACTGGACGAGCGGCCCAGGCCGGCGGCCTGGGCCCTCGTCGTTGTCCCGTCGTTCCGAAGGCGGCGGGCTTTATCGCTGCGGTGTCACTGGGAGGCCCACCAGGTCGAGGGTGCCGCGGCGGTGTAGCCCAGCGACTCGTACAGCGGCCTGCCCAGCTTCGAAGAGGTGAGCGTCAGCGGCAGGTCCGCCAGGTGGGCGAGGGAGCCGAGCATGACGGCGCGTCCCACGCCGCGCGACCGGAAAGCAGGCGAAGTGCCGACCCAGTAGTGGCTGCCGACGCCGTCGTCCACGACGCTGACAGCGGCTCCGGCGGGCTCGCCGTCGCACGTGGCGACGAACACGTCCACGCCCGGCTGCTCGATCAGCGCCGCCGGGAACAGCTCGCCGGGGCGGTAGGGCTGGAATCCGGCCAGCTCGAAGCCCTCGATCACGATCCGCTCGGCCGCCCGGAGGTCCTCGGGGCGCCGTACCCGGAACACGTCCAGCGCCGGTTCGCCGACGGGCCCGGGCGGGCGCAGCATGACCGGCATCTGCCAGTTGCGCATGCCCAGGTGGCTCAGGTCGGTCGAGCTGAACGGGTCCTCGGCGTTCACCGGACCCGCGGCCCGGCGTACCAGCTCGTCGATCTCGGTCAGTTCGTCCGGGTCGAGGACCGGCTCCTGGATCAGGATCCGCAGGCCGGCGCGCACGTCGCCGTCGACCGCGACGAATCCGCGGCGCCGGATGACCTCATGCCCCCGGGATCGGCCGGTCGCGGTCCAGAAGGCGGCGGAGTTACGGGCCTGGCGCGTCGGTGCCTCGGACAGGGCCACGGACATGGGCTGCTCGGCCGACGTAGATCGTGTTGTCATTGCGCCTACGGTAGTGCGCAGTTGACCGATGGCGCGGGCCAATTGCCCGCGGACCGACTGGGCCGCCTGCGGGGCCGGACCGGCCGGCGAGCACCAGGTCAGCGACCTGGTCCAGCGCCGCTGATAGGTTCCCGGTACAACCAGGTGAGTGCCGCGCGCGGTTTCCATGTGTCCGACAGGTCCGTGCGGCGGCTTCCGGCGGAGAGTGATGAGGGCAGCACATGGGTGAACGGACGAAGCCCGAGGTCGACGCTCCGCAGGGTGACGCCCCTACCGAGCTGACCGTCCGGGACCTGATCGTCGGGGACGGGGCCGAGGTCAAGGCGGGCATGGTGGTCAGGGTCCACTATGTCGGGGTGACCTTCGGGTCCGGTAAGGAGTTCGATGCCTCCTGGGACCGGGGCGAGCCGTTCAAGTTCGCCCTGGGCAGTGGCAGGGTGATCAAGGGCATGGACCGCGGGATGAGGGGAATGAGGGTCGGCGGCCGACGCGAGATCATCGTTCCCCCGCGCCTCGGCTACGGCAAGCAGTCACCCTCACCGTTGATCCCGGCGGGCTCGACGCTGGTCTTCGTGGTGGACCTGCTCGACTCGTACTCCGGCACAGCCGGGTGGAGCAACCCCTAGTACCCCCGGCCGCTCCTCCCCAGGCCGTTCCTCCCCGGGCCGGTCCTCCGCAGAGGGCTGCCCGCACCTTCCTCGGAGCGCGCGGCCCGGTGCTCTACCGTTTCCCTCATGCGACCTCCGCTGCTGCACCGGCGCTGTCCCGAACTGGCCGCCTCGCTTCCCTTCCTCCGGCTCGGCGAGGCACCCACGCCGGTTCGGCCGCTGCCGGAGCTGGGCACCCGGGCCGAGCTGTGGATCAAGGACGAGGGCGGATACGGCGACGGCGGCTGGGGCGGCAACAAGGTCCGCAAGCTGGAGTGGCTGCTGCCGGAGGCCCGGCGGCGCGGCGCGAGGACCATCCTCACGGTCGGCGGCCTCGGTACCAACTGGGGCCTCGCAACCGCCCGTTACGCGCGGGAGCAGGGGATGGCGGTGGCCCTGGGGCTCATCGACCACCCGGTCGACGAGCACGTGCGGGCCCAGCTGGAGCGGCTGCGCGC
This sequence comes from Streptomyces sp. NPDC003943, assembly GCF_053605265.1. Lineage (NCBI taxonomy): Bacteria > Bacillati > Actinomycetota > Actinomycetes > Kitasatosporales > Streptomycetaceae > Streptomyces > Streptomyces sp. NPDC003943. The sequence continues at coordinate 43,843 of NZ_JBSGIW010000009.1, forward strand.
CTCCGGCGCGACGCTGCACTTCCTGCGCACCAAGAACAGGCTGCTCCTGGCGGCGCCCTGGCTCTTCGCCCGACACGCCCACGGCCGCACTCTGCCGTACTACCTCCCAGCGGGCGGCTCCTCGCCGCTCGGCACGCTCGGTGCCGCCGAGATCGCCCTGGAGCTGGGCGCACAGGTCGAGGCCGGGGAGCTGCCGGAGCCGGCGTGGCTGGTCACCGCCGTCGGGTCCGGCGGTACGGCGGCCGGGCTGGCGCTCGGACTGCGGCTCGCAGGGCTGCGCACCCGCGTCCTCGGCGTCGTGGTCAACGACACCCTGCGGCTGGATTCCGGCGCTCTCCTCGGGCTGGCCCGCCGCTCAGCGGCTCTGCTCCGGGCCCGGGGCGCCGAACTGGCCGGCGACGCCGTGCCGGTCCCCGACACGATCCGCATCGAGACGGCCTGGCTGGGGAGCGGCTATGCGCACCCCACCTCCGTCGGCGATCAGGCTCTCGCCCGCGCCTCGGCACAAGCCGGCCTGGCCCTGGAGCGCACGTACACCGCCAAGGCGCTCGCGGCCCTGCTCGACCTGGACGCAACCGGGCGGCTGGACGGTGGCCCGGTCCTGTTCCTGCAGACTCATGGACCGAGATGACACGGCGTCGGCGCGAGGGCCGGTACCGCCGAGCCCGCGTACGCGGGCGGGGTCCCGGCTTCGCGCGGCTGCGGCCACCACGGCCCAGCCGCACGGCACGCCGGGCTCTCAGGTCTTCTCGTACTCGTCGTGGCGGCGCAGCCAGTGGGTCTCCTCGCCCTCCTCGTGTCGGCCCAGCGGGGTGCGGTCGAGGAGACCGTAGTAGGCCATGGCGGGCTCCAGGCCGCGGGCGGTGGAGACGTACGTCCGGTAGACCGTGCCCTCCGACAGTGCGTAGCAGCTCAGTCCGGGGCCCTCGGTGACGTAGCCGAGCACGTCCGTGCCGCACGCCTCGGCCATCTGACTCACGGTCGCAGGAATCTCGCCCTGGAGGAACGGTCTCAGCTCCTCCTCCGTGTGCTGGAAGCCGAGGTCGCGGTGGAAGTCACCGCCGCCCGCGCAGACCCAGTCGAAGCTCCAGCCCATCCGCTCCCGGTAGGCGAGGAGCTTGTCGACCGGCGCCCGCGAGGAGCAGATCAGCGTCACGTCGCGAGCCTTGAGGTGAACCGCGTTGGGATCGAGGGTGTCCGCTATCGACGAGCACACCGGGCATCCGGCCTCGTACGGCGGCCCGAACATGAAGTGGTAGACGAGGAGCTGTGAGCGCCCCGCGAAGAGGTCCGCGAGCGACCTGCTCCCGCCCTGGGTCTCGAATCGGTAGTCCTTCTCGACCCGCACCCAGGGAAGGTCCCTCCGCTGCCGCGCGAGCTCGTCGCCGCGCCGCGTGAGTTCCTTCTCCTTCACGAGCAGCTCCGCTCGGGCTGCCTCGAACTCCTCCTGCGTGCCGACCTTGTGCTCGTGCATCGCCGTTCCCTCCTGTACGGGACGCTCGCGTGCTGGGGAGGCGTTCCGTTCCGTGCCTTGGCCCGGCTCCGCCGTCACCCGCACGGCCGAGAGCTGCTCCTCCTTCAAGGCTAGATGCAGCCCGTGCTTCCGCCCACGTGGCAGCGGGAGGAGCATGAGGGGCGACGCTCTGCCGAACTCGGATGCCGAGGCCGAGCGGGGTCTTGCCGGCCAGGGCGGTTCTTGCCCATGCTGACGGCGGAGCCGAGGACCCGGACCAGCGGGACGCATCGGTCCGTAGCGTGACACATCAGACGCATTCCGTAGCGGCTCGTTCGGCGGTCACGACCGATCGCCGCGACGGCGCACGCTGCCGGAATCGTGCCCGCCGCCAGGGCTGCGGGAGCCCTGCGCGGCCGAACAGGGTCCCCGCTCACCTGGAAGCCGGCCTGGTGACGCCTGCTGTTCACCTTCCCGCCACTCGACATCCGGAACATCGGTGATCGTCTATACGACATCCAGGTACACCCAAGGAGGATCACGGTGCGTTTCCGGCGTTCGGGACGGTCCGGCCGATGGAGAGGAGCCACCGCGGTGGCGCTGGGCGGCGCGCTGCTCGCCGGCTGCGCGGGCGGCTCCGACGGCGCGGACAGACCGCAGTCGACGGAGGCCGCGCCACACGTCGAGTGCGCCTCGTCCGGGCAGGTGCGCGGGTCGGGTTCGTCGGCCCAGCAGAACGCGATGGAGCGCTGGATCCGGCAGTACCAGCTCGCCTGCAAAAACGTTCAGGTCGCCTACAACCCGCTCGGATCGGGGGCGGGCGTCGCCCAGTTCCAGCGCGGCGCGACCACTTTCGGCGGCACGGACCAGGCACTGAGCCCGGAGGACGTCGATTCCACCAAGGACGTGTGCCCCGGGGGACGGGCCATCGATCTGCCCATGGCCGGCGGCCCCGTCGCCATCGGCTACAACGTGCCCGGCGTCGACGATCTCGTCCTGGACGCGCCGACCCTCGCCAAGATCTTCGACGCGCGGATCACCAGGTGGAACGACCCCGCGATCCAGCGCCTCAACCCCGGTACGACACTGCCGGACATCAACGTGATCCCGCTGCACCGCGCGGACGACTCCGGTACCACGCAGAACCTCAACGCCTACCTCAGGGGCGCGGCCCGGAAGCACTGGCCGTACCCGGCCGAGAAGAAGTGGCAGGCCCAGGGCGGTGAGTCGGCCAGTGGTTCGGACGCGGTCTCGCGTGCGGTGACCCAGACCGAGGGCACGATCGGCTACTTCGAGCTGTCCTTCGCCGTGGAACGGAAGATCGCGACGGTGCGCATCGCCACGGGTGCCGCCGAACCGGTCCCACCGACCCCCCGGAGCGCCTCGCTGGGCATCGCCCAGGCCGAGATCACCGGCGAGGACAAGGACCTCACGCTGAAACTCGACTACCGGACCAAGGCCGAGGGCGCGTACCCGATCGTGCTCGTGACGTACGAGATCGTCTGCGACACGGGCAATCAGCCGGACGGGCTGCCCGCGCTCAAGTCCTTCCTCACGTACACCGCGAGCGAGGAGGGCCAGGCCGAGCTGGACGCCTACCACTACGCACCGCTGCCCGCGTCCGTGGCGAGCGAGGTCCGCAAGGTCGTCAGCACTCTGTCCTGACCCGGCTCGTCCGGCGCGCGCCGGAGGGCTTCCGGCAATCCGTTCGCGTGGTGTCCGTCCGGCCGCGTACGGTCCGCGCATGAGCAGGACCACGCCGGCCAGACCCGTGCCCGTGGAAGCCGTCTTCCCGGACCTGGCCGCCCATCGGGGCCGGACCACGCGGCTGCACCCCAGGCCGGGGCGGCCCGGCATGCGTGACAGCCATGTCGGTGGGCCGATGCTGTGGCCGGACGACGAACCCTGGCCGGTCTGCCGGGAGCCGCACCCGCGCGAGTCCGAGGGGTACGCGCCGGACGACGTCCGCAGCGCCCGGGCTGCGGGCGAGTGGCCGTCGAGCAGGCCCTGGCCCGGTGCCGGCGCGCCCGGGGAGGACGGGCCCGTGCCGTTCGCGGGGCTTGCCCAGTTCTTCCGGCGGGACATCCCGGGTCTGGCCGCCGGGCCCGGCGGTGCGGATCTGGTGCAGCTCTTCCGCTGCCCGTTCGCGCACGGTCCGTACCGGGAGCGCCGGTACCACCTGCGGTGGCGACGGGTGGCGGAGACGGAGCGCGCGGAGGGTTTCCTCGCCACCCCGCCCGAAGTGCCGCTGCTGCGACGGGAGTACGACCTTCCCGAGCCGTGTGTCCTGCATCCCGAAGAGGTGGTCACCTATCCCTGGGCGGAGGACGACACGCTGCCCGCCCCGTTGATCGCCCGCATCGACGCCTGGGACGACGCCCAGGTGGCGGAACACGGCCCCGGCGCCCACAGCTACCAGGGCGACCTGTCGATTCCGCCCGGCTGGCGGGTCGGCGGCTTCCCCAGCTGGGCGTCGACGGGCCCGATGGTCGTCGACTGCGAGTCCTGCGCGACACCGGCGCGGCTGCTGTTGACCGCCGCCGGCGAGGAGATGGACGGCGGCTCGCACAGCTGGGTGCCGCTGGAGGACCGCGAGCCGTCACTGCGGGGGTTGGCGTCGGTCCGGGGTGGTCGGTCCGTCGCCCGGCCCACTCGGCTCCGCTTCGGCCGGGACCGGGACCTGCACGTGTTCATCTGTCCGGCGGACCCCGGGCATCCGCCCCGATGGGTGCTCTCCTAGCACGCGCTTCGGGCGGCGTCGAGAAGTGCCTGGGGGCGCGGAACGTTCCGCACCGGGCGCTGCCGTGGGGTCGTACGGGTCAGGCGGCGTCGAGCAGCGAGTCGAACGCGGCGGGCAGGTGCTTCCAGGCCGCGCGCCCCGCCCGGTACTCGGCGTCCGTCAGGAGGCAGGAGTCGAGGAGTCGTTCGAGCCCGTCGCGGTCGAGGCCGGGTGAGGTGAAGACGAGGTGCTGGCAGCGGTCGCCGTGCTCGGGGTGCCAGTCGAGCGCGGCCGCCGCGCGGCGCGTCGGCGGGACCAACTCCCAGGCGGCGTCGGGCAGCGACGCCAGCCATGGACCGGCGTTCTCCACGCTCAGCGCGCCGCCCGCCGCGTCCCAGGCCAGCAGGGTGTCCGGGCGGTCGGCGAGCCAGAACCGCCCACGGCTGCGGACGGCCGCACAACAGAGGTTTTCGAGCGCCTGGTAGAGGCGCTCGGGGTGGAACGGCCGGTGGCGGCGCCAGACGTAGGTGGTGACGCCGGCCTCGTCGGCGTCCTGGGGAAGCCGCGCGCAGGCGGGGTGCTGGGCGGCTGCCGCGGCCTCGGCGTCGAAGCCGGCGAACGCGGCTTCGACGAGTGCGCCGGAACCGGCCGGCACGCGCCGGGCGGTGGGATGGAGCTGCGCGAGGAGGGCGTGGTCCTCGTCGTCGGCAGCGGCGTTGTCGACGACGGCGAGGACGGGGGCGTACTCCAGCTGGCGCGCCCAGGTGTCGCCGACGGTCCGCTGGTCGGTGGGTGCGGCGGCGAGGCCGGCCTCGGCGAGATCGTCGCCGTTGGCCAGGCAGGGCAGGACGAGCGCGGGGTCCACGGCCGTGATCACGTTCGTCAGGACCAGGCGGTCACCGCCGTGTCGGACGATGACCTCCGCCATGGCCTTCGGTTCGACCGACTCCCACAGCTCGACCACGGCGAGCCGGGTCAGACCGCCGTCGGCCAGCCGCTCCAGTTCCGGGACCAGATCTTCGCGCAGCGCGCAGCACGCGCAGTCGTCGACCAGGGGCGTCTCGCCGGAGGAGAGGGTGCCGGAAACGTCGCGGACGAGGCGCAGCACCGTACCGCCGGGTGCTCCGGCGAGGTCGTGGTGCAGCGCCACGCTCCCCGGGACGGTGCGCAGGAGCCGCTCGACGACCTCCTTGCGCGCCTCGGCGTGCATTCCGGCGACGATCACGACGGGGAGGCGGTGTTCCTGGTTCATCAACGGGCTCCGTAGGGGCGCTGGAACTTCTCGACTCGGCCGGCCGAGTCGCGGGTGGGGAAAGCGGTGCCGGAGGCGGAGTCACGGAAGACGCCGGGCTCGTGGGCGGGGTGGATTCCGGGCTTCATGGCAGGACCTTTCGGTGGGCGGGCTCGGTCGAGGTGGTCAGCGCTCTTCGCGGAAGTCGACGTGGCGGCCGGCCACGGGGTCGTACTTGCGGAGCACGAGGCGGTCGGGGTCGTTGCGCCGGTTCTTGCGCGTCACATAGGTGAAGCCGGTGCCCGCCGTGGAGCGGAGCCTGATGACGGGGCGGATCTCGTTGCGTGCCATGACGGGCAGTATATGGGAATGGTTTTCATTTCCAATACCGTATCGTGAGCACCTCACCCAGTCAGCCAGGAAGGGCGGCAACAGTCATGTCCGCGCACTGCCAACTCACCGGCGCCAAGCCCGGATTCGGCAACACGGTCTCCCACTCCCACCGGCGCGCCTCGCGCCGCTTCGACCCGAACGTCCAGCGCAAGCGCTACTGGCTTCCGAGCGAGGGGCGTCACGTACGCCTGACGCTGAGCGCCAGGGCTATCAGGACGGTGGACGCGATCGGCGTCGAGGCGGCCGTGGCGCGGATCCGCGCGCGGGGAGGGAAGGTCTGATGGCGAGGCGGAGCAAGATCGCGAAGAACGAGAAGCGCGAGGAGACCGTCGAGCGGTACGCCGCCCGGCGGGCCGAGCTCAAGGAGATCATCCGTCGCCCGTCCGCCACACCGGCCGAACGGGACGCCGCCCTCGCCGAGTTGCGGCGCCAGCCGCGCGACGCCAGTGCCACCCGCGTACGCAACCGCGACGGCGTGGACGGCCGCCCGCGCGGCTACCTGCGCAAGTTCGGCCTCTCTCGCGTGCGGGTGCGACAGCAGGCACACGCCGGGTTCCTGCCGGGCGTGACCAAGTCGTCCTGGTAGACCTCGCGCTTCCGACCCGGGACGCCCGCCGGCAGCGGACGTGAGCAGGCGGGTCACCGCTGTCGCGCGGTGACCCGCCTTCGTTGTCGCCGCGGTCAGCCGATGGTGAGCGCCGTGTCGTCGATCACGAACGAGGTCTGGAGGCTGGGGTCCTCGGTGCCGGTGAACTTGACCGTGACGGCCTGTCCCGCGAAGGAGGACAGGTCGAAGGTCTTCTGTACGTAGCCGGTGTTCTTGTTGAGGTTGGAGTACGAGGCCAGGGTGGTCGAGTTGGCCTGGACGCCGAGCTTGTCGTAGGCGGTGCCGGTGGTCGTCTCGGCGGTGTCGATGTGCAGGTAGAAGGTGAGGGTGGCGTGGCAGCCCGCCGGGATCGTCACCGTCTGGGACAGCGAGTCGGTGTGGCTGGAGCCGTAGCCGTCGAGCCACGCCTTCCAGGACCCGGAGTGCGCCGGCTCACTGGTGCTGTTGTCGACCACTCCGGCGGTGGCGGTCCAGGGGGCGGTGCCGCTTTCGAAGCCCTGGTTGCCGAGCAGCTGGACCGGGGCGCAGCTGCCGCCGGTCGGGGTGACGGTCCAGGTGAACGAGGTGCTGCCGCTCGCGTTGGTGGTGTCCTTGGCGCTGGCCGTCACGTTGTAGGTGCCCGCGGTGGTGGGCGTGCCGCTGATCAGGCCGGTGGAGCTGTTGATGGACAGGCCGGGCGGGAGGCCGGTGGCGCTGTAGGTGAGGGTCTGCCCGCCCGCGGAGTCGGTGGCCTGGATCTGCAGGCTGGTGGCGGTGTTGACGGTGGTGGAGCGGTTGCCGGGGTTGGTCACGGTGACGGTGTTCCCGCCGGTGGTGCCGCCGGTGAAGGCGGCGGTGCCCTGCGGGGTGCCGAGTCCGGTCGGGCCGTCGTAGCCGGACTTGGCGGTGCACAGGTAGCTGCTGCCGCAGGAGCCGTTGGCGCCGCTGGTCACGTCGTTGAGCGAGGCGGTGTGGGCGTAGGGGTACGACGACGGGTACGAGCCCGTGGCCGGGGTGCCCGCGAGCGCGTACACGGCGGCGACGATCGGCGCCGAGGCGCTGGTGCCGCCGTAGACGTTCCAGCCGCTGGCCTGGTAGCTGTCGTAGACCGCGAGGCCGGTGGCCGGGTCGGCGACGGCGGAGACGTCGGCGACGGTGCGCTTGGCGCAGCCGGTGTCGGTCTGCCAGGAGGGCTTGGTGGTGTACGCCGAGCAGCCCGAGCCGGCGCCGTTGCCGCCCGAGCTGGTGCCCCAGACGCTCTCGGACCAGCCGCGCGGCGTACCGCCGGCGCGGCTGAGGGAGGTCCCGCCGACCGCGGTGACGTACTGGGAGGCCGCCGGGTACTCGACGCCGTAGCCGCTGTCGCCGGAGCTGACGGTGATGGCCACGCCGGGGTGGTTGAAGTACGAGGCGTCGGAGGCGGGGTCGGTGGAGTCCTCGCCGCCGCCGTAGCTGTTGGAGACGAACTTGGCGCCCATGGTCACGGCGCGGTTCACCGCGGCGCCCAGGTCCTCCATGGTCGGCTGGTTCGCCTCGACGAGGAGGATGTGGCACTGCGGGCAGACGGCGCTGACCATGTCCACGTCGAGGGAGATCTCGCCGGCCCAGCCGGAGTCGGCGGTCGGGTAGTTCGTACCGCCGTTCTGGTCGACCTTGCTGAAGCAGCCGTTGGCCGTGGTGCAGGGCGGCAGGCCGTACTGGGAGCGGTAGGCGGCGAGGTCGGACTCGGCCTTCGGGTCGTCGTAGGCGTCGATGATGGCGACCGTGGCCCCGGCGCCCGCGGCGGCCGGCAGCGCGTACGCGCTCTGCAGGTCCGCGGGTCCGTAGCCGGAGGGGACGAGGCCCGGCGCGAGGCTGATGTGCTGCTGGACGTCGGTGCGGGCGAGGGCGTGGCAGGCCATGGAGCCGGGCCCGGCGGGCTCGGAGCACAGCCGCCGGGTGTGCGCGGCCGCCGGGGCGGTGGCGCCCGTGGCGGCGGCGGGTCCGGCCGCGGCGGCGGACGGGGTCGCGAAGGCGAGCATGCCGCCGGATATCAGGGCCGCCGCGGAAAGTAACGCGGTCGCGCCGCGACGGCCGAGCCGTGCGGCTCTCTGGGACAGGGCGTTGCGCAAGGAACTGCCCTCCATGGGGGGTCGGCTGCCGGGTCGCCGGAAATCCGGGCATGGCAGGCGCTTGGAATGACAGGTACATGACATGTCTTGCACAGCCTGTCCGTCACGGCCTGCCTGACCGGAGAAGCGACACGGGGTTGCTGATGGCACGCGTTCGGCGGTGCGAGAGCTGTCACCACGCGCAGTGGTGGCCAACGTCGAAGGTAAGGAGAATCGCGCCGAGGGGACACCCGGCGAACGGCAAAGGCTTGGCCCTGGTTCGGTGTTGCCCGCGTATACCGTGTCTTTCCATGGAGTTGGACGACAGTGCGGTCAACGATCTGGTATCCCTGGGGCTTTCCCGCTACGAGGCGCTGGTCTACCTCACCCTGGTCCGGCGGGAGTCCTACACCGCCGCCGAGGCGGCGCGCGCCGCGCAGGTTCCCCGCCAGCGCGTCTACGACGTACTCGACGCCCTCGTACGACGGCAGCTCGCCGTACCGCGTCCCGGCAGGGTCACCTCATTCTCGGCGGTGGCCCCCGATCTGGCCCTGTCCCGGCTCATGGCGCACCAACGGCAGTCCCTGGAACGCCTGGACCAGGTTTCGGCCGCGCTCACCCAGGCCCTGTCCCCCGTCTGGGCCGCCGGCCGGACGCACACCGACCCACTCGACTACATCGAGGTCCTCCGCGACCCGCGGGCGATAGCCGCACGGTTCGCGAGCATCCAGGAACAGGCCACGCGAGAGCTCCTCAGCCTCTGCAAGCCGCCCTTCGTCGCTCCCCCGGCCAACAACGAGGGCATCGAGGCCGTCCGCAGACTGCGCCGGGCCGGCGGCACCGCCCGAGCCGTCTACACCCACGACGCCCTCGGCGACGCCGAAGTGCTCGGGAACGTACGGCGGTTCGCATCGGCGGGCGAGGAGTCCCGCTTCGCCCCGCAGCTCCCCCTCAAGCTCGTCGTCGCCGACGCCTCACTGGTCCTGTGCGACATGCCCGATCCGGTGGCCGACACCGACGCCACCACCGCTCTCTACATCGAGCACCCCGCACTGGCGAGCTGCCTGCGCATCGCCTTCCTCGCCGTCTGGGAGCAGGCCGAGGAGATGCCCGGCACGCGGGGCGATTGACACTCCGGCGCGGTTCCGGGACGGCGCGGCCGCAGCGGCGGGATCAGGTGCCGGTGCGGAGCACGAGAGCGCTCGCCCCGCCCCCTGGGACGCCGGCACACTGGCGCCTCACGCCTCCCCCTCCCCTTCCTCCGCGGCGACCTGCTTGAGCGTGCGTCCGGTCCGTGCCGAGCGGGCCCGCCGTGGGTCGGGCGTGCCGCCGTGTGCGGTGTGGCCGCGCCTGACCAGCAGCCACGCCTCCCGCTCCCCGCCCGAGCCCGCACGGAACCGGGTGAGCGCCCAGTCGCCGCGCAGCTTGTGGCCGGCCAGCCGGAAGGAGGCGTGGCCGGAGTCGAGCGCCTGGGCGAACGGGACCTCGTGGCCGCGTCTGTCGGTGCTGCGGTTCTCGTAGCTGCCCTCGTCCCAGATGATCACCGTGCCGGCGCCGTACTCGCCGTGGGCGATCGTCCCCTCGAAGTCGCGGTACTCCAGGGGGTGGTCCTCGGTGGGCATCGCCAGGCGCTTGTCGTGCGGGTCGCCGGACGGGCCCTTGGGGATCGACCAGGACTTGAGCACGCCGTCGACCTCCAGGCGGAAGTCGAAGTGCATGGTACTGGCGTCATGGATCTGGACCACGAAGCCGGGCTCGGCGCCGGCCCCGGCGCCGTCCCCGCCGCTGGGCTCGCGGGTCTTGCGAAAGTCCCGTTTCCGCCGGTACTCGGTCAGGGTCTCCGGTCCGGACATCGTCGTTCCTCCTCTTCAGCACCCACGTCTACCCCGCGGTTCCGTCCCGACACGTTCGGTGCGGCCGCTCCGGTGTGACGGCGACGCCGCCGGGCAGCCGCTACGGCAGAGGCATACGACGCGTAGGACGCGTACGAGGCGTACCAGGCGTACGAGGCGTACGAGGCGTACGAGGCGTACGAAGGCGAGGTGCCCAGGCGATGACACGCGACACGATCACCTCCAGGCTGCTGTCCGAGTACGGCCGGACGTACGCGGAGGAGGCCGGCATCACGCTGCACGACAAGCCCGCGCCGCTGTACCAGCTCCTGGTGCTCACGGTGCTGTGCTCGATCCGGATCAGCGCCGAGACGGCGACCAAGGCCGCGCGGGAGCTGTTCCGGGCCGGCCTGCGAACTCCCAGGGCGATGGCCGGCTCCGACTGGCAGGACCGGGTGGACGCCCTGGGCAGGGCCCACTACGTGCGGTACGACGAGAGCACCGCCACGGCTCTCGGCGACGGGGCGCAGCTGGTGCTCGAACGCTGGCACGGCGACCTCCGCGAGATGCGGGAGGAGGCCGGCGGCGACCCGGGCACGCTGCGTGAGCTGCTCCAGGAGGTCCCCCGGATCGGCCCGGTCGGCGCGGACATCTTCTGCCGGGAGGTCCAGGCGGTCTGGCCGCGGCTGCGCCCGTACTTCGACGACCGGGCGTGCGCGGTGGCGGAGGACCTCGGCCTCCCGCACACCCCCCGCGGGCTCGGGCAGCGCGTGGCTCCGAAGGACCAGGCAAGGCTGGCCGCCGCACTGGTCCGGGTCGGCCTGTCGAAGGACGCGGCGAAGAAGCTGCAGGCCGCGTGAGGGAGCACGTCCGGCGCCGGCTGCCGTGGCCGGCGACGCCGCGCCGTGGAGCCCTCGGCCTACGTCGAGCGCGTTCCGCAGACCGAGCCTGTAGCGCCGCAGTGGCGCAGCCGGGCGTGGCGCCTGAGCCCCTCCGGCTCCGGAGGCCGGAAGAGCGGCTGCACCGTGCAGCGGGCGGCGGCACGTGCGGCTCTCGTTCGTACGCGGCGCGATCCCGCCCCTGCGGTGAGGCGGCGTCGAGCGTCCCCGCGCTCGCTGATTCCCGGCCTGTCACCGGTGCAGCACGCGCAGTCGCAGCCGGTGCGGCCGCAGGACCGTGGTCAGGCGGGCGGGGCGGTCGTCCGCCGGCCCGGGCACGGACACCGGGTGCCAGCGGACCAGCACGGTGGCGAGTGCGATCACCGCCTCGGCGCGGGCGTAGTCGGCGCCGAGGCACTGGCGCGGCCCGTTGGCGAAGCCGGCGAAGCCCCAGCGCGGCAGCGCGGCGGCCCGCTCGGGCAGCCAGCGGTCCGGGTCGAACCGGCCGGGGTCGGCGAAGATCCGCGGGTTGTGGTGGGCGACGTAGGGGCTGAGCAGCACCTGGCTGCCGCGCGGCAGGGTGCGTCCGCCCAGCTCGACCTCGCGGGTACACATGCGCAGGAGCACCCAGCCGGGCGGATGGAGCCGCAGCGCCTCGGTCAGCACGCGGGCGGTGCGGGGCAGCAGCGGCAGGTCGGCCCACCGGGCGGCGCGGCCGTCCGTCAGCACCGCGTCGAGCTCCGCCTGCACGGCGGACAGGACCTGCGGATGCCTCGTCAGCAGGCGCAGCGTCCAGCAGATCTGGGAGGCGGTGGTCTCCGAGCCGGCCAGCAGCAGGGTGACCACCTGGTCGTGCACCTCGGCGTCGGAGAGCGCCGTGCCGTCCTCGTCCCGGGCGGCGAGGAGACCGGCCAGCAGGTCCGCCCCGCCGGGGTCCCGGGCCCGGCGGTCGCGCACCAGCTCGGCGACCGTCCGGCGCAGGGTGCGCACCGCCGAACGGTAGCCGGGGCCCGCCGGCAGCAGCATCACGCGCCGCAGGGCGCCGGCGAACGCCGTCTCGAAGGCCTCCTGGAGGCGGTCGGCCAGCGCGTCGGGCGCGTCGGTGCCCAACAGGCTGCGCGCCACCACCCGCAGTGTGAACCGGTAGCAGGCCGGGAAGACCCCGACCACCTCGCCGTGCCGCCAGGAGCCGGCCAGCTGCTCCGCCTCGCGGGTCATCACGGCGGCGTACCCGGCCAGCCGGTCGGGCCGGAACTCGGGCTGCAGCATCCGCCGCTGGCGCCGGTGGTCGGCGTGCGCGCAGGTGGCGAGACCGTTGCCGAGGACGCGCCGGAACCGCTGGTAGATCGGGCCGCCCTTGTCGAAGGTCCGGTCGTCCGCGTAGACCTGCCGCAGCAGTTCCGGATGGCAGGGCACCACCAGCCGGTTCGGTCCCAGCCGGACCTCCACCAGGTCACCGAACCCGGACAGCCGCCCGAGGAACGCCGCCGGATCCCGCACCAGAGCGGGCAGGTGCCCGAGCAGCGGCACCGCCCCGGGCACGCCGGCCCGCACGTACATCGTGGTCGCGGCATCCCGCCCGGACGAGGACACGGCCTCAGCATAGGGGCGGCGGCGGACGACCCGGCCGATCGCCACGGAGGGGCCGGTACCCGGTGCGGGCGCCGGGCGGGAAGGGATCAGCCGGGGGGCCGGGACAGCGGGCTCGCGTCGATCTGCCGGAGCAGCGTGAGGGCGTCCTCGCACACGAGGACGGCGCCGGCGTCCTCCAGCTCACCGCGCGGGACGCCGCCCGTCAGCAGCCCGATGCAGGGCACGCCGGCCCGCCGCGCGGCCTCGACGTCCCACACCGTGTCCCCGATGAACACGGCGTCCGACGGCTTCGCGTCCACGGCTTCCAGAGCGGCCTCCACGAGGTCCGGGGCGGGCTTCGTGACCTCCGCGTCGCTGCCCGTGGTGGCGGTCTCGATGACGTCGTCGGCATCGAGCCGCTTGCGGGCGGCGGCCACCTCCTCCGCCGCCGCGGAGCTCGCGAGCACGATCCGCCAGCCGCGGGCCGCCGTCGCCCGGAGCAGTGCCGCCGCGCCCTCGAACGGGCGAAGGGTCTCCCACCACCCGGCGTACAGCGCGCCGTGCGCGTCGGCGATGGCCTCGTCCTCCTCGCGTCGACGATTCGGGCCGAGCACCTCGTCGATCAGGCGGTCGGCGCCCATGCCGACGGCACGGTGGATCCGGACCATCGGAACGTCGTGGCCATGCTGGCGCAGCGCCTGCCACCACGTGAGGACGTGCAGGTAGTTGGTGTCGACGAGGGTGCCGTCGAGGTCGAACAGGGCGACGCCCTCGGGTGCTCTCGCGTCGTGCGGGGTCATTGCGCCTCCCGTGGATCCGCATCGCGCACTCGTCGGGCCACTGCCCGGCATCGCCCGCGGCATGCGCCGCGTTCGCGCGGCGGACCCGTTCCGTTCCGCTCCGTGAGCGCGGCGCATGAACGCTCCCGGCCGGGGCAGCGGCCGATGGGAGGGCTCGCGTACGACGAGAGGAGCGGGTCATGCCCCGTGGATCGAGTGCCAAGCGAGAGCGGCAGTACGAACACATCAAGGAGAGCGCCCTGGACCGCGGCGAGAGCAAGAAGCGCGCGAAGGAGATCGCCGCCCGCACCGTGAACAAGGAACGCGCCCGGTCCGGCGAATCCGAGAAGGCGAGCAAGAGCTCGACCCAGGACACGTCGTCCTCGCGCCGCGGCGGGCAGCGGTCGCACAGCGGGTCGGAGGGACCGACCTACGACCAGCTGTACGCGGAGGCCAAGCGGCGCAACGTCCACGGCCGCTCGAACATGAACAAGGCCGAGCTCAAGCGCTCCCTGGGTGGCAGTTGAGGCTCAGGGGCGGATCGCGGTGATCACGCAGTAGTCGAGGAGGCCCTGTTCCCAGGCGTGCAGGAAGTTCCTCGGCCAGGTGCCCGGCTTCCACTGGGCGGACAGCCAGTGGTCCCAGCCGGGCCAGACCGAGGACCCGATGGACTCGCAGCGCACCCCGGTCATCCCCGACCGGCCCAGGGCGTCGGTCAGTTCGGCGGGCGGACGGGCGATGTCCAGCCCCTCCGCGAAGGTGTCGAGCAGTTCGGCCAGCCGGGGGGCGGCCGCGGGATCCGAGGCGAAGAAGCTCGTCACGGCGGCCCGGCCGCCGGGGCGCAGCACCCGGGCGGTCTCGGCGGCGAACAGGGCCAGGTCGTCGAAGTGCTGGGCGGCCTCCACGCTGTAGACGCAGTCGAACTCACCGTCGTCGAACGGCATCCGCTCGGCGGCCCCGCGGACCAGCCGCAGCCGCTCGGGCCCCGCCCCGTCCAGCAGGGCCGCGTTGGCCCGGCGGGCCCGGTCCAGCTGCTCCGGGTGGATGTCCATGCCGGTGACCTGGGCCGGGTCGTACTCCGCGAGGGCCAGGGCGCAACCGACGCCGAGGCCGCAGCCGACCTCCAGGAGCCGGCCGCCGTCGAGCGGTCTCGCGGTGTCGAGTACGCGCCGGTAGAGGTCCTGCTGACTGCGGACCCTGTCGTCCACGGTGGGCGTGCCGTCGAGGTCCTCGGGCCGCCAGTACCCGAAGTTGATGAAGCCCCCCGCGAAGACGGGGGCCGAGCTGAGGTCGGCGGGGCCGTACGTCTCCCGTACGGTGGCCCGCATGTCGCCGGGCGGGTCGGCTTGGGTCATGGATGCACCTCCGGCACCCAGTGTGGCCGTGTGGTGACGGCCTGTCGACGGCGCGCCTCGGCGCGCCGGACGGGCACCGGTACGAAATCGGGACGTTGTCGTCACGTCTCGGGGCTGGACCTCGTGGCCGAAAAGTAGCTAAGTATGAGCTGCCTCGCCGTCACGGACCGCCTCCGCGGCGGCGATATCCGTTCCGACTGCCCGTCATGTGACCACAGGGGGATTCACGCCATGAGCGATGGTAGAGGGGGGCCTGACGTGCCCCGTCCGGAGAACTACACGCCCCACGAGATCAGCCCGGACACCGGCGGCGGCTTCACCGACCCGACGCCGGCCCAGGACGGCATCATCGTCCAGGGAGGTCGCACGGCCCACGGCTCCGACGACTCGGCGCAAGCGATCGGCCCCAAGCAGGACGACCCTCGGGCGATCGGGCCGAAGCAGGACGACCCCCGCGCCATCGGACCCAAGCAAGACGACCCCCGCGCCATCGGACCCAAGCAAGACGACCCCCGGGCGATCGGGCCGAAGCAGGACGACCCCCGGGCGCTGGGGCACGGCATCATCGTGCAGGGCGGGCGCACCGAACACCCGGACAAGAAGGCGCGTCAGAAGCGCGCCAAGAAGAAGATGAAGACCATGATGCTGGTCATCGGTGGCGTCATGGTGGTCGCCGTGGGTGGGGCCGTCGCGGGCCGGCAGTTGGGGCAGGATCCGGCCACCACGCTGCCGCATGCGGCGACGCCTGCCGCTTCCGCCTCGGCCGGCGCGTCCGGCACCGCCGCCCCGTCGGCCTCCTCCGACAGCACCAGCCAGGCGCCCGCGGCCGGCGAAAGCGCTCCGGCGACGGAGACGGCCTCGCCCACGCCCGTCGCCTCCGACCCGCCCGCCCGCACCGGCACCGGCACCGGCACCGGCACCGGCAGCGGAAGCAGCGCCTCGCCGGTGCGTCCGACGCGGTCGGCGCAGCCGACGCAGTCGAGCACGGCCGCTCCGGTCGCCGCGCCGGAGCTGTCGCTGAGTCCGACCAGCGTCCAGGAGTACTGCGCGAACGGCGAGTGGCCGAACACCCTGGTGATCCGCAACAGCGGGGGCGGCACCCTGAACTGGACGGTCGGCCAGCTGCCGCCCGGCGTCACGGCCAGTGTGGGCGCCGGGGCCCTCGGCGCCGATGCCACCGAGGTGCTCAGGCTGGGCGGCCGGACCGAGCAGCAGCCCGCGGACGGCCGGTTCACGGTCTCCTTCTCCAGCAACGGCGGCAGCGGACAGGTCACCGTCGCCTGCGCCTGAGCCGTGACGAGCCGTGGCCCGCGGTCAGGCCACCGCCTCCGTTCGCGCCCGGCCCTGGGTCTCCTGGCGTACGACGACACGGCGCCGCCGAGTGGGCATGCCCGCGGTCGGGTTGGCGACGCCCCAGGCCGCGCTCTTGCAGATCAGTTCCTTGTAGAGGGCGGCCGTGCGGCCCGTCAGGGCGCGGTCGACGGCGCGGTCGTCGGCGGTGACGAACTGGATCAGGGCCTCCTTGCGGCCCAGCGAGACGCACTGCTGGAAGTAACGGATCGCGACGCGCGGGACCTTGGTGCCGGCGAGGCGGGCGGCGATGGCGTCGGCGGCCTGCCAGGCCATGGGGACGCCCGAGGCACAGGACATGCGCAGGGGCTTGCCGCCCGGGCCGGTCGCCATCGCCGCGTCGCCCACGGCGTACACGTCCGGGTGGGAGACGGAGCGCATGGTGGCGTCGACGACGATCCGGCCGCCGTCGAGGTCGAGGGTGGTCGCCTGTGCGATCGGGTGGACGGCGAAGCCGGTGGTCCAGACCGTGACCTCGGCGGGGACGGTGCGGCCGTCGGCCGTCGTCACGGCGTCGGGCGACACGGCGGTGACCTCGGTGTCCTCGTGGACCGTGATGCCGAGCCGGGCCACGGCCTTCCGCAGGTGGGCCCGGCCCTTGTCCGAGAGCCAGTCGCCGAGGACGCCGTGGGCGACCAGGGCGACGTCGAGGTCCGGGCGGGCCTCGGCGATCTCGGTGGCGGCCTCCACGCCGGTCAGCCCACCGCCGACCACGACGACGGGCCGGCCGGCGTCCAGGGCGGCCAGGCGGTCGCGGAGCCGGAGGGCGCCGGGGCGGCTGGAGAGCTCGTGGGCGTGTTCGGCGGTGCCGGGGACGCCGCCGTCGTGCCAGCCGCTGCCGAGGGCGTAGACCAGGGTGTCGTACGCGAGTTCCTCCCGCCCGTCGACGCCGGCGCCGGTCTCGACGCCGGCGACCGTGACGGTCTTGCGGTCCGCGTCGACGGCGGTGGCCTTCGCGAGCTTCAGCTCCACGCCCGTGCCCGCGAACATCTCGTCGAACGGCCGGGGCCTGAGGTCCTGGCCGGTCGCGAGCTGGTGCAGCCGGACACGCTCGACGAAGTCGGGCTCGGGGTTGACCAGGGTGATGGAGACGTCCTCGCGGTGCAGCCGCTTGGCGAGACGGCCGGCGGTGACGGCTCCGGCGTAGCCGGCGCCGAGGACGACGATGCGGTGCTGCATGTCCGTGCTCCTGTCAGGGGCGGGGTGCGCCGTGGTCCGGCGCGTTGTCGCCCCTTGAACAGGGCAGCCCCGCGTTTCCTGACAGGATCCGGATGTGACCTGAGTCACACGGCTTCAGAGGGTGTGGAGCGGGCCCTCCGCGTGGTCCGTGGCGGCCCACTGTGCGGTCGCACGGACGAGCTTGTCGGGGTTGAACTGGTTGCGGACCGCGACGATTCCCTCCGCCGCGACCTCCAGGCAGGTGATCGCGACGACCCGGCCGTCCACGACCGCCACGACGGCGGGGTCGCCGTTGGCGGTCGTGGCGTAGATGTCGGGCGCCCCGCCGACGTAGGCCCGCTTGGCCGGGGCGGGCTTGAACAGGCCGCGCAGGAACGTGGCGACCGCGATCGCACCCTCGAACGCCTTCGCGCGGGCCGGGACCTTCCCGCCGCCGTCGCCGACCGAGACGGCGTCCTGGGTGAGCAGGCGTACGAGGGGTTCGGTACGGCCGCTGGTCGCGGCGGCCAGGAACTCCTCGACGATGCGGCGGGCGGCGGCCTCGTCGATCTCGGTTCGCGCCCTGCCGTCCGCGACGTGCTTCCTGGCCCGGTGGAGGATCTGCTGGCTGGCGGCCTCGGTGACGTCGAGGATCTCGGCGATCTCCCGGTGCGAGTAGCCGAACGCCTCGCGCAGCACGTACACCGCGCGCTCGCCCGGCGACAGGCGCTCCAGCAGGACGAGGACGGCGTACGACACCGACTCGCGCTGCTCGGCGGTGTCGGCCGGGCCGAGCATGGGGTCTCCGGCGAGCAGCGGCTCGGGCAGCCACTGCCCCACGTAGGTCTCGCGCCGGGCGCGGGCCGAAGTCAGCTGGTTGAGGCAGAGGTTGGTGAGGACCTTCGTCAGCCACGCCTCGGGCACCTCGATGCGCTCGGCATCGGCCGCCTGCCAGCGCAGGAACGTCTCCTGTACGGCGTCCTCCGCATCGCTCACCGAGCCCAGCATCCGGTAGGCGATGGCCTCCAGCCGGGGCCTGGCGGCCTCGAACCGCTGCACGTCATTCCCGATCATGGCCATGACCGCATCCTAGGCGCCCCGGCTCCGGCGCCGGCGGACCTCGCCTGCCTGCGGGGTCACACGTCCCAGGTCACCGGCAGGCTCTTCACCCCATAGATGTCCGCGGTCTCCGGGCGCAGCACGACCTCTTCCGCCGGTACGGCCAGGCGCAGCGTGGGGAAGCGGTCGAGCAGTGCGGCGAACGCCACGCGCATCTCGATGCGGGCGAGCTGCTGCCCCAGGCACAGATGGACGCCGTGGCCGAAGGCCAGGTGGCCGGCGGGCTTGCGCCGGAGGTCGAGGACGTCGGGGTCGGCGAAGCGGTCGGGGTCGCGGTTGGCGGTGTTGTACGAGAGGACGACCGTCGTGCCGGCCGTGATGGTCCGGCCGCCGATTTCGACGTCCTCGAGGGCCGTCCGCATGAACGTCTTGGCGACGCTCAGATAGCGGAGCAGCTCCTCCACGGCCTGGTCCATGAGCGCGGGGTCGGCGCGCAGCGCGGCCAGTTGCTCCGGGTGCTGGAGCAGGGCGAAGGTGCCGAGCGACAGCATGTTCGCGGTGGTGTCGAAGCCGGCCGCCAGCAGGATCAGGCTGATCCCCTTCAGCTCCTCGTCGGTGAGGTCGCTGTCGGTGAGTTCGCTGAGGACGTCGTCGGTGGGGTTCGCGCGCTTGGCGGCGACCAGTTGCGCGAGGTACTCCTGGGTCGCGGTGTAGGCCGCGATCAGGTCCTCGTCGCTGGTCTCCCCGCCCATGAACGTGTCGATCTGCTCCTGGAAGGAGGCGCGGTCCTCGTACGGCACGCCCAGCAGCTCGCAGATGATGATGGTCGGGATGGGCTTGGCGAAGGCGGTCACCAGGTCCGCCGTCGGCCCGTTCGCCTCCATCGCGTCGAGGCAGTCGGTGGTGATCTGCTCGATGCGCTCGGTGAGCAGGCGCATCCGCCGTGCGGTGAACCTGCTCACGAGCGGCTTCCGGTAGCGGCTGTGCTGCGGGTCGTCCATGAGCAGGAACTCGCCGGGCGGCGCCGGGGGGACCTCGAAGTCGACGACGTTCAGGAGGTCCTTGCGCGAGCTGAAGCGCGGGTCGGCCAGGACCGACCTGACCAGGTCGTATCCGGTGATCAGCCAGCCGGGCTTGCCGCCGACGTGGGTGAAGGGGCTGACGGGGCCGCGCCGGTGGGCCTCGGTCAGCTCGGCCGGCGGGTCGAAGGGGCAGCCGGGCTGACGCGTCGTCGGGGTCGTGACGGTGTGCGGGGATTCACTCATGGCTCTTCCTCAGCTCTTCAACTCGCGACATGACGTGTTTACTTCACGTCGAACGCTACGTTGCGTTCAGCAACCCGTCAATCAACTCAAGGCTGTTCTCCCATGTAGATAGCGGTAAATTGATGCAATGACAGTGGAGCCAAACGCAACATCTCGTTGCAATGAATGAAGGCGAAGGCAATACCGCCCGCGCTGACTCAGCCCGACACCTCTCTCCCCCCGAAGACCGCGAGGGAGCCGGTCACCCGCCTCGCCGCCGCGTGGGCGGCGAGGCGGCAGCGGGTCGCCGGCCGGCCGGACGGATCGCGGGCGGTCAGGAGACGAGCGGGGCGTCCACCTCGGTCAGCTTCACCGTGCACAGGCCGCCGCGCTCCGTCGTCACGTCCGTCACCTCCAGCTGGGTGCCGGGGGCGAGGATGTACTCCTCCTCTCCGGTGAACGCGGAGAAGCTGCGGATGCCCACCGCGCGTGCCGGGGTCACCTCGAACAGGGTCCGCTTGCCGCGGCTGCCGAGGAAGGAGCGGGCGACGCCCAGCTCGGAGGTGCAGGAGGAGACGCCCCACCAGGTGACCGTCCGTCCGACGGGGTACTGCCGGCGCAGGTCGAGGCCGACGCCGCGCCACAGCGGCCGCTGCTGGGCGGGGAGTCCGGAGACGGCGTCGAACAGCAGCCGCAGATACGGCAGGTAGGGCACCACGCGGCTGCGGTCGGCGGAGCGCAGCACGGCGTTGATGTTGCGGTAGAAGCCGGACTCGCAGGTGTAGAGGAAGAGCGCGGCGATGGCGTCGGCCGACAGTGCGCCGCCCGGCTGCTCGTCCGCGCGCCGCTTGCCGAACTCGCGCGAGCGGTCGATGTGCCGGCCGAGTCCGGCGAGCACCTGGGCGACCGGGGCGACGGCTTCCTCGAAGGGCATGAGGGGGGTGTCGAACACGCCGGTGACCGGCGGCAGTTCGTGTCCCTCGTCCCGGACGCTGGTGAGCCGCTCCAGATACAGCTGGTGCAGCTCCATCGTCGAGGCGATGAAGGCGCCCATGCGCGCGGCGACGTCGGCGTCCGCGCCTGCGGCACCCGCGCCGGCGCCGGCACCGCCGCCGGCCGCGGGCTGGTTCCAGCCCCTGCTCGGGAGCCAGTCGATCTCGTCGGCGCCGAGCGACAGCAGCGCCTGGTTCACCGTGCCCAGGTGGTCGCCCTCGCAGAAGAGGTCGCCCTGCGCCGCCGGGTTGGCGTGGTCGATGTGCCGGACCTCCACGCCGGGGTACTTCTTCTCAAGACGTCGGACGATCGTCTTCAGGCCGCGGGCGTGCGCGCCCCACCAGGCGAAGACGACACCGCGGTCCGCCTCGTCCTCGGCGTCCTGCTTGGCCCGGAGGATCTCCTCGACGATCCGCTCGGCGACCGGGCGCCAGAACGCGGTGTGCTGGTCGGTCCCCATCGCACCGTCGGCGCTGGCGGTCAGGGAGGCGTTGAGGAGCAGCACGCCCTGGGTGAGCATCGCCTGGAACCACTCCGGCGGCTGGACCGTGTCCCGCTCCTTGAGCAGGGCGCGGACCTCGCCGACCGGGGTCTTCTTGGCTATGCCGTACTTCCACATCGCCGCCGCCTTGATCAGGCAGCGGATGCTGACCACCCGGCCGAACTGGCTGTCCTTCCAGTCGCTGAAGGTGTTGTCGAACATGGCGATGCCGGTGGCGCTCTCCGGCCGCGGATAGGGGTTCTGGCCGAAGGCGACGACCTTCCACTTGTGCGGCGGGTTGGGCTTGAGTGCCTGGAAGGTCAGCTCCCGCACGGGCACGACCTGGGGGCTGCGGCCGGGGCCGATGAACTCGGCGGCGTCCGGCCTGGCTTCGAGGACGGGCTTGAGGAGCGGCAGCCAGGGCTCACCGCCACCGGTGAACAGTTCGGCGAGGGCCAGCGGGTCGTGCGCGTCGGGCTGCTGCGGAGGCGTGGCGGTGGCGTCGCTCATCGAGGAGGGGCTCCCGGTCGTCGTAGCTGAGGGGTGAGGCGAGGGGTGGGGCGAGGCGCCGGTCGGCGCGGCCGCGGACTGGCCGGGATCAGCGGCGAAAGGAATGCCCTTTCGGCGGCATGATCCGGACCCGCTGCTCGGGCGGCGCCTGGTCGACGCCGGCGAGCTGGGTGGTGATGGTGGCGCGCAGCTCGTCGTCGTCCTCGAACCAGTGGTCGTGGAAGAGCGTGTAGCCGGTCCACATCAGGTTGGCGCAGACGCGGGCCGGCACCCGGCCGGTACGGGCGCCCATCCCGACGAGTGCCACCGAGCGGATGCTGCCCGGCGCCCGCCGGTTCTGCCGGTGCACGGCCTGGAAGGCCGCCGCGCAGGCCAGGGCCACGTTCAGCGTCTCGCTCACGTTCTGCGAGGAGGCCACCATCGTCGGCGTCGAGATGAGGAAGCGCGGGACGGTCGCTCCCGACGGCACGCACACCGCGCTGCCCACCGGCATGCTCCCGGCGAACCGGTCCCGGATCGCCCGCTGCACCCGCAGCTGGATGCCCGCCCCCAGATGCCGCTTGATGACGGCGTCCACCCCGCCGTCCATCCGCCCCGCCGCGTTCGTCGGCGAGACCCACGCGTCCACGTCCTCGTCGAGGATGGAACCGCGCCGGATCTCGATGCCCGGAGTGTCGGCGAACGCCGCCCGCCACGCCTCCACCACGCCCGCGCTGACGTCCGTCAGAACCACCCTCAGCGTGCTGTCCACACAGCCCTCGGCCATCACATTCCCCCTTGTCAGGAACCACTTCTCCAACACCTCCGACGCTATCGGGCAGCACTGACAACGGCCCGGTCCCAGCGCCCCGGACGGCGTCCGTTAAAGTGCGGTCTGCTCCGAGGGACGGAGCATGTGAATGGGGTGGACATGGCCGGCCATCGGTTGTCGAAGAAGCGTCGCTACATCGCCGCGGCGACCGGAGGTGCCGTCGCCGTCGTGGGCGCCGTGGCCCTGGCGCAGACCTCGATGGCGGCCACGACGTGGCCCGCGCAGAGGACGTTCACCGGCCGGGCCTTCGACACGTGCGCCGCGCCTTCCCTGGCGGCGATGAAGGCGTGGAAGAGCAACGGCTTCTACGGCGGCGCCGCGGTCTACGTCGGCGGGAAGAACCGGGGCTGCTCCCAGCCGAACCTCACCGCGTCCTGGGTGAAGTCGGTCAACGCGATGGGCTGGAAGCTCATCCCCCTCTACGTCGGCGCCCAGCCGCCCTGCCAGACCAGCGCCAACCCCGAGAAGCTCACGGCCTCGACGGCGGCGTCGCTCGGCGCGACGGACGCCAACGACGCGGTGGCGAAGGCGTCGGCGCTCGGCATGAAGCCCGGCAGCCCGATCTTCCTGGACATGGAGCCGTACGACATAACCAACAAGGCGTGCAACGACGCCGTGCTGACGTACGTGCGCTCCTTCACCAAGACGCTGCGCGCCAAGACGTACCGCGGCGGCTTCTACGGCTTCACCAGCTCCAGCGCGAAGGCCGTCGCCACCGCGACCGACCGCACCGACCTGCCGGGCAACCTCTGGTACGCGCTGTGGGACAAGCAGAACACCACCACGGCCGACTGGCCGTGGGGCGCCACCCAGTACACCGACCACAGCCGCGGCCACCAGTACCTGGTCAACAGCAAGGAGACGCGCGGCGGTTACACGATCACGGTCGACCAGGACGCGTGGGACGGGCCGGTCGCGATCGTCGGCTGAACCGCGTCGAGGGCCGCGCCGATCGCGCGCTCCTCGTAGCGGAAGTGGGATTCCATGATGGCCGCCAGTCCGTCGAGCTCGCGGCCGATCGCCCCCAGGTCCGGGGCGGGCGAGGCGGCCGCAGTGCCGGCCAGCTCCGTCACACGGGTCAGGATCGAGGAGATCAGGTCGTGGTCCTCGACGAGCTTGGCGATCGTCGGGGCGAGGTCGGGGCGCTCGCGCAGGAGCTGCGGGAAGATGCCGTCGTCCTCGCCGCGGTGGTGCGAGGTCAGTGCGGCGCAGAAGGCCAGGCAGTGGTCGAGGAGGGTGCGGTCGGCCGGACCGGGCCGGCCGAGCCGTGCCCTGGTCTCGCCGATCCGGCGGCGGAGGTCTTCGTGTGCCTGGTGGAGCTGCCTGCTGAGGGCGGCGACGCGGTCGTCACCGCGGGGAGAACGGGGAGTTTCGGGAGAACGGGGAGCCACGAGTGGGCGGTCCCTTCGGTTCCGCACCTCCATGCCTGACGCTGTCCGTCACCGGCACGCGATGCTGGGGCTCATCCGACCACGTGTGACGGCGCAAGGCAAGGGGAGGTCCCGCCCGCCCCCGGCCGGTGCGTCCCGGACGTGGGAGAGTGGGAGAAGGAAGAGCTTGGGCAGCTGACGGACGAATCCCCCTGGTGGGGAGGTCGCCATGGACCTGATCGAGGAACGTCCCTTCCGCTACCGCATCGATCCGCACGAGGGCATGCGGGTGCCCGGGGTGGTGTTCGCCTCCCGGGAGCTGCTCGCGGACGCCGAACGGTCGCTTGACCAGGTGGTGCGGGTGGCCACGCTGCCGGGGATCGTGACCGCCTCGTACGCGATGCCGGACATCCACTGGGGGTACGGCTTCCCGATCGGCGGGGTCGCCGCCACCGATGTGGCGGAGGGCGGGGTGGTGTCGCCGGGCGGAGTCGGCTTCGACATCTCGTGCGGGGTGCGGCTGCTCGCCGCCGACTGCGACGAGGCGGCGCTCCGGCCCGTACTTCCCGATGTGATGGACGGCCTGGACCGGGCGATCCCGCGCGGCGCCGGGCCCGGCGGGGTGTGGCGGCTGGACGGGGACCGGGAGCTGGAGCGGCTGCTGCGGGGCGGGTCGCGGTTCGCCGTGGAGCGGGGGCACGGGGAGGAGCGGGACCTGCTGCGCTGCGAGGACGGCGGGGCGGTCGCCGACGCGGATGTCACGCAGGTCGGGGAGCGGGCACGGCAGCGCGGACTCGGGCAGGTCGGGAGCCTCGGCTCCGCGAACCACTTCCTGGAGGTGCAGCGGGTCGAGACGGTGTACGACGAGCCGGCGGCGGCCGCCTTCGGGATCCGCGCGGGCCAGGTGTGCGTGATGATCCACTGCGGGTCGCGCGGGCTCGGGCACCAGATCTGCACGGATCACGTCAAGCTGATGGACCGGGCGATGGCGCGGTACGGGATCACGGTGCCGGACCGGCAGCTGGCCTGCACGCCGGTGGAGTCGCCGGAGGGGCGGGCGTACCTCGGCGCCATGGCGGCGGCCGCCAACTACGGCCGGGCGAACCGTCAGTTGCTGTCCGACGCGACGCGTGGCGTGTTCCGGCGGGCGGCCGGTGTGCGGCTCTCGCTGGTGTACGACGTGTCCCACAACCTGGCGAAGATCGAACCCCACACGGTGGACGGCGCCCGGCGGCAGCTGTGCGTGCACCGCAAGGGCGCAACCCGCGCCTTCCCGCCCGGGCATCCCGAACTGCCCGGGGACATCCGGGAGTTCGGGCAGCCCGTGCTGATCCCCGGAACGCTCGGCACGGCCTCGTACGTCCTGGCCGGAGTGGCGGACGGGGGCGCGTTCCACTCCACCTGCCACGGCGCCGGCCGCACCATGAGCCGGCATCAGGCCGCGCGCACGATCACCGGCGCCGAACTGCGGGCGCGGCTGCGCCGGGCCGGGATCGCCGCCCGTCCGAAGTCCTGGCGGGGCCTGACGGAGGAGACCCCGGAGGCGTACAAGGACGTGGACGCGGTGGTGGCGGCGAGCGAGGGCGCGGGGCTCTGCCGCAGGGTGGCGCGGATGGTGCCGCTCGGGGTGGTCAAGGGGTGACGCACCGCGCACCCGGCCAAGGCTCCGTCCGGCCGGGGCTCAACCGTCCAGGGCTCCGTCCGGCCAGGGCTCCGTCCGGCCAGGGCTCAACCGTCCAGGGCTCCGTCCGGCCAGGGCTCACGGCCGGCCGTCCCCGGTCCGGCGGGCGGGCGCCCCGATACGGGCGGACGGGCGCGAGCGGTCACACGTCCACGATCGCCGTGCAGGACCAGCCGTACGGATCCGGCCCGATGTGCAGACCCTGCCAGGAGATGCCCTTCGGTACGGCCCCGATGATCTCGACCTGGTCCAGCTCCGCGACCGCCGAGCGCACGTCAAGGCCGCCGTCGTCCTCCTCGGCGGTCTCGACCTCCACGTCCACCGGGATCCGGCCGGTCACCTCCAGCCGGAAGACGAACTCGTCGAGCAGTCCGACCAGCAGGTCCTCGTCGCTGCCCGGCGCGAGCCGCACCCGCTCCACGGCGGTGGGCCGCACGCCCGACACCTCGGCGAAGCACTCGATCATGCCGAGCACGGCCTCCGCGAGGCACGCCTCGCGGGTGGGGCCCCAGGCCCGCACCTGGGCGTCGGCGGTGTGCGGCACCGAACGGTGACCGCTGCCGCCGTGCCGTCGGGCCCGCAGTTCGTCGTCGAGGTCGCCGACCATGCTCCCAGTCTCCCACCGGCGGCCGGAGCCGGCACCGGGCCGGACCCCGGCCCCTGGCGCGTGCCCCCCGGTGACCCCGGAGCGGGGACGCCGGGCAACCGGCCGTACCTTGACCCCCATGATCCAGGTGAGTTTTCTGTGAGGGCGCTGCTGCCGCCGGGAGTGGTGGTCGTCGAGTCGCACGGGGACGTCCCCGGCGCGCGGCCTTTCCCGGGCGAGGAAGAGGCACTGGCGCGGGCGGTCGAGCAGCGGCGGCGGGAGTACGTGACCGTGCGGCACTGCGCCCGGCAGGCGCTCGCCGAGCTCGGGCTGCCGCCGGTGGCGATACTCAGCGGTGAGCACCGGGAGCCGCTGTGGCCTGCCGGGGTGCTCGGCAGCATCACGCACTGCGACGGCTACCGGGCCGCCGCGCTCGCGCGCGAGGGTGCGGTCGCCTCGGTGGGCATCGACGCGGAGCCCCACGCGCCGCTGCCGGAGGGCGTGTTCGGCGCGATAGCCCGGCCCGAGGAGCTCGGCGAGCGGGCGCGGTGGGCGGCCGAGCGGCCCGAAGTCTGCTGGGACCGGGTGCTGTTCAGCGCGAAGGAATCGGTCTACAAGGCGTGGTTCCCGCTCGCCCGGCGCTGGTTGGGATTCGAGGACGCCACCGTAAGGTTCGCGCCGGAGGACGGGACGTTCGCCGTCGAGCTGCACCGGACGGGGCCGGAGGTCGGCGGGGTGCCGCTCACGGCGATGAGGGGCCGGTGGGCCGTACGGAACGGGCTGATCCTCACCTCCGTGGTGGTCCCGGCGGCGGGCTGATCCGGCTCCGCGACGGCACACCCAACGGCGATTTCCAGCCAGTCGATCACAGCGTCCCGCCCGCACCCCAGGGCTCGCCAGGTCAACCCTTGTGGCCCGACTGCGGGTTGCATAGGATCCACGCGTTGATCACGGAACGGAAACGGGGGGTGCCGTGATTGCGGTGGACAGGCGTATCGCCGTCATAGGTCTGACCTGCAGGTTTCCCGACGCGGACGGCCCAGAGGCGTTCTGGCGGAATCTGCTCGAAGGCAAGGATTCGATCACTCGGGTCAGCGCTCCCGACGGCGTCGCCGCGCGCGGACTGCTCGACGATCCGGAGTGGTTCGACGCGGGATACTTCGGCATTTCGCCACGCGAGGCCCGGATCGTCAATCCGCAGGCCCGGCTGTTCCTGGAGTGCGCACTCGCCGCGCTCGAGGACGCCGGGCAGGATCCGCAGCGGTTGACCGGACCGGTCGGCGTGTACGGCGGCGGCGGCGAGAACGCGTACGCGCAGCTGCTCAGGGCGAACCGCGCCGAGCTGCCGTCGGTCTCCGACTGGGAGATACGGGTCGCCAACGGGCCCGACTTCCTGTGCAACCGGGTCGCCCACCGGCTCGGTCTGACCGGCCCGACGGTGGCCGTGCAGGCCGCCTGCGCCACGTCCCTGGTCGCCGTGCACCTCGCGGTCCAGGGGCTGTTGAACGGCGACTGCGACCTGGCCCTGGCCGGCGGCGTCACCGTGCGGCTGCCGTCCGGGGTGGGCGGGCCCGACGAGGTGGGGATCCAGGCGCCGGACGGCGTGCTGCGCGCCTTCGACGCCGCCGCGAGCGGCCTGGTCGGCGGCGACGGGGTCGGCGTCGTGGTCCTGAAGCGGCTCGCGGACGCGCTGGCCGACGGCGACCGCGTCGACGCGGTGATCCTCGGCTCGGCGGTCAACAACGACGGCGCCGACCGCATGGGCTTCACCGCCCCGGGGATCGCCGGACAGGCCGCGGTCGTCGAACGGGCCCAGCGGGTGGCGGGCGTGACGCCGGAGTCCTGCACCTATGTGGAGACCCACGGCACCGGCACCCGGCTCGGCGACCCCGTCGAGATCGCCGCGCTCACCAAGGCGTTCCGCCGGGAGCGGCCCGATGACACGGAGCGCCGCGGCTACTGCGGGATCGGCTCGGTGAAGACCAACATCGGGCACACGGACGCGGCCGCGGGCGTGGCCGGTCTGATCAAGACCGTCCTGGCGCTCAGGCACGGGGTCATCCCGCCCAGCCTGCACTTCAGCGAGCCCAATCCGGAGATCGACTTCGCCACGAGCCCGTTCCGGGTGGTCGCCCGAGCGGAGGAGTGGCGGCCGGAGGGCATGCCCCGCCGTGCCGGTGTGAGCTCCTTCAGCGTGGGCGGCACGAACGCCCACGTCGTCCTCGAACAGCCCCCGGCGGAAGCCGAGTCGGGTGGGACGCCGTGCACGGGCGGCCCGTACGTGCTGCCGCTGTCGGCGAAGACCCCGACGGCCCTGGAGGCCGTCACCGAACGGCTGGCGGAGCGGCTGCGCGCCGAGCCGGGCACGCCGCTCGCCGATGTGGCGTGGACGCTGCAGACCGGCCGGCGGGAGCTCCCGTACCGGCGGATCGCGATCGTGAGCGACACCGCGGACGCCGTGCGCGTGCTGGCCGGCGAGGAGCCTGAGCGGCTCGTCACCGCGCCCGGGGCGGTCTGGCCGACGGCCGGGCAGCCCGAGGAGCCGGCGGACGATCCGGCCGCCGTGGGCCGGCTCTGGCTGACCGGTGCCGCCGTGGACTGGGCGGCGCTGCACCGCGGCCGACGGCCGCGCAAGGTCGCCCTGCCCACGTACCCCTTCGAGCGCCGGCTGTTCACCGTGGGGCGGAACGAGCAGCCCGCCCCGCCCCCGGCACCCGTGCCGGCCGCCACCGCGCCGGTGGAAGCCCCGTCGGTCGACGCCCCGGCGGACGGGATGGCCACGTACGAGCTGATCGCGGGGCTCTTCGCCGAGATCCTCGACCTGCCCGAGGTCGAGCCCGACGAGAGCTTCTTCGACCTCGGTGGCGACTCGCTCATCGCGACCCGCCTCGTGGCGCGGGTCCGCGAGACGTACCCGGTGGAGCTCGCGCCCAAGGAGCTGATCACGGCGCCCACGGCCGAGGAGTTCGCCGCGCTGATCGAGTCGCGGCTCGACCGGGACCGCACGCCGTGACGCGGTGGACCGTCCGCCGGCACCGCCGGCCGGACGCCGGCACCGTCCTCTACTGCTTCCCGCACGCCGGCGGCCTGCCGGGCGAGTACGTCCGCTGGTCCGACGAGCTGCCCGGGACCGAGGTCCGGGGCGTGCACCTGCCCGGCCGGACCACGCGCCGGACGGAGCCGCCGTACACCCGGATGGACGCCCTGGTGGACGCCCTGGTGTCGGCCGTCGACTTCGAGGATCCCGACGGCGCCGGAGACGGCGGCCGGCCGTTCGTGTTCTTCGGCCACAGCCTGGGCGCCCTGGTCGCCTTCGAGGTCGCGCGTGAACTGCGGTCCCGGGGGCGGGCGTTGCCGCGACGGCTGATCGTCTCCTCCTGCCCCGCTCCCCCGCTGCCGCCGGTCGCGCGGCCGGTGCACGGACTGTCGGACGACGAGCTGCTCGACGCGATCGAGCGGGGCACGGGCGAGCCCATGGCCCATCTTCGGGAGGACGCCGGCCTGCGGGAGCACGCGCTCGCGAGCTTCCGGGCCGACTACGCCCTCCTGGAGGCGTACGCCCCGGGGCCGGCCGAGCCGCTGGACCTCCCGGTCACCGTCCTCGCCGGCAGCGAGGAACCGTGGTCGCCCTGGTACGAGGGCTGGACGGCACGCACGAGCGCCGCGACCGGGCTGCGGGTCGCGGCCGGGGGGCACTTCTACTTCCGCGGAGGAGAGGGGCGGGACGATCTCCTGCGCGCCCTCCGCGAGTCCCTGCAGATTTCGACACCGACGACGAGGGGAGACCGCGGATGGACCGCATAGGCGTGGTGGGCGCCGGAACCATGGGGCGCGGGGTGGCCGAGCTGTTCGCGGAGCACGGGCACGAAGTGGTGCTCGTGGACGTGACGGAGGCCGCCCTGGTGTCCGCGCGCGAGGAGATCGCGCGGAACGTACGGTTCGCCCCGCTGGTCCGTCCGGGGACTCCCGTACGGGATCCGCAGGAGGTGACCGGACGGATCGACTTCACCCTGGACCTCAAGCGGCTCGGGGAGGTGGACTTCCTGGTCGAGAACGTCACCGAGGACTGGGACGTCAAGCGCCCCCTCTACGCGGAGCTCGACGCCGTCTGCCGTCCCGGGGTGCCCTTCGGCGTCAACACCTCCGCGATTCCGATCACCCGGGTCGCCGGGCTGACCGGCCGGCCGGAGCACGTGATCGGGATGCACTTCATGAACCCGGCGCACCTCAAGCCCACCGTCGAGCTGATCCGCGGCCACCACACCTCGGAGGAGACGATCGCCCGTACCCGGGCGCTGCTCGACGGGGTCGGCAAGGGGCACGTGCTCGTGCAGGACTCCTCCGGCTTCGTGACGAACCGCGTCGCGATGCTCACCGTGAACGAGGCGGCCTTCCTCCTCCACGAGGGGGTCTCCACGGCGGCGGACGTCGACCGTCTGTTCAAGGAGTGCTTCGGGCACGCGATGGGTCCGCTGGAGACCGCGGACCTCATCGGTCTCGACACCGTCCTGCTGTCCCTGAAGGTGCTGTACGACAACTTCGGCGACCCCAAGTACCGGCCCTGCCCGCTGCTCACCCGACTGGTGGACGCGGGTCTCCTCGGGCGCAAGACCGGACAGGGCTTCCATTCCTACGAGTCGGGAGAGTGACCCCCATGGCTGACGTGACGACGACCGGCGTGACCGCCGAGGACGACAAGGTCCTGATCCGCGAGTTCCTGGCCGGGCACGTGCACGGCGTGGAGGTGGAGGACGACGAGGACCTGTTCGCCACCGGTCTGGTGAACTCGCTCTTCGCCGTGCAGCTGGTGATGTGGGTCGAGCGGACCTACGGTCTGGCGGTCGCGGGCGAGGACCTCGCCGTCGCCAACTTCCGCTCGGTCTCGGCCATCGCGGAGTTCGTGGAACGCAAGAAGGCCCTTGCCGGAGGCGGCGCGTGATCGTCGAACCGACGCCGGAGCAGCTGCGGCTGCGCCGGGAGATCATCGCGTTCGCCCGGGCGGAGCTCGGCCGTGACGCGGCCGAGGCGGACCGCGGTGCGCGCTTCCCGCGCGAGGACTGGCAGCGCTGCGCGGACTTCGGCGTGCTCGGCTGGCCGGTGCCCGAGGAGTACGGCGGCCGCGGCTTCGACCCGCTGACCACCATGATCGCCCTGGACGCGCTGGGCTACGCCTGCCCCGACAACGGCCTGGTGTTCGCGGTGAACAACCACCTCTGGGGCTGTGTGATCTATCTGCTGCTGCACGGCACCGAGGAGCAGAAGCGGCGCTTCCTGCCCGGTCTGTGCGACGGCTCGCTGGTCGGCGCGCACGCGCTGTCGGAGCCGGAAGCGGGCTCCGACATCCTCTCCATGACCACCACGGCGGAGCGCGACGGCGACGGCTACCGGCTGAACGGCACCAAGTGCTTCATCAGCAACGGCCCGGTGGCGGACGTCTACGTCACGATCGCCCGCACGGGTACGGGTCCGGGCCGGCAGGACCAGCTGTCGGCGTTCCTGGTCGCCGCCGACACGCCCGGTGTGGTGAAGAAGCGCGAGCTGCCCAAGATGGGGCTGCGGACCACCCCGATGGGCGTCGTCGAGTTCGACGGCGCCGTGGTGCCCGCGGCGAACCTGATCGGCCGCGAGGGCGCCGGCTACCCGGTCTTCACCTCGACCATCGAGTGGGAGCGGTCCTTCATGTTCGCCCCGCACGTGGGCGCCATGGAGCGGCTCCTGGAGACCTCCGTACGGCAGGCCAACACGCGTCGCCAGTTCGGCCGGACGCTCGGCTCCTTCCAGGCGGTGTCGCACCCCATCGCGGACATGAAGATCCGCCTCGACCTGGCCCGGATGCTGCTCTACCGGGTCGGCTGGCTGAAGCGGGAGGGCCGGCTCGCCCTCCAGGAGGCCACCATGGCCAAGATCTTCATCAGCGAGGGCCTGGTCGAGACCGCGAAGGCCGCCGTCGAGCTGCACGGCGCCCGGGGCTACCTGGAGGAGTACGGCATCGAGCGCGAGCTGCGCGACGCGCTCGGCGGGCCGATCTACGCCGGGTCCAACTCGGTGCAGCGCGGCATCCTCGCCGAACTCCTCGGCGTTCACGGGGCTTTGTCGGGCGGAGCGGTGTCGGGGGGCGAGCCCCGGTGACCGGGAGGACCATCACGACCCGGCTGCCCCTGGAGCCGGCGCTGCCCGCCGAGCTCGCCCAGGAGCTGGCCCAGCGCGTCTACTTCGTCTCGGACACGATCACCGGCTTCTCGCTGGTCCGCTCGGACGCGGGCGACGAGATCACCGCGGTGGACGTGGAGCACGACGGGCCGGCCGACGCGGCCGAACTCACCCGCAAGCTCAACCTGGTGACCGCGAACGACCTGCTCGGGCAGCGGTTCCTGGAGCCCAAGGTGGTCTGGCGGGCCGCCGACACCGGGCCGGTGAAGGACGTGTTCGACGAGCTGGTGGCGCGCGGCGCGGCCGTGGAGGCGGGCGAGGGGCAGATCGCGGTCGGCGAGCCCGTCCTGTCGCTCATGGACCACCTCGACTCGTTGCTGCGCGACCTGGTCGTGGCGGAGTTCTGCGCCCGGGAGTTCCGCTACCCGACGCTGATCACCGCCGACGCGCTGCGCCGCACCGGCTACTTCGAGTCCTTCCCGCAGATGGTGATGTCCGTCTCGCGGCTGCACGGCGACGTCGACAGCTACCGCGGCTTCCTCGACGACCTCGCGGGCGGCGGCGATCTGCAGGCGGCGCTCACCGCGCACAGCGGCGGCTTCGACCACTGTCTGCCGCCCACCATGTGCTTCCACACCTACCACCAGTTCGCGGACGGCCCGCTGCCGGAGAGCTCGCTGGTGGTGACGGCGCGGGGCAAGTCGTTCCGCAACGAGTCCCGGTACCGGCGCTCCCTGGAGCGCCTGTGGGACTTCACGATCCGCGAGATCGTCTTCCTCGGGACGCCGGAGTTCGTGCTCGACGCGCGCCGGCGGCTGATGGAGCGGGCGTACGAGCTGGTGGACGCGCTCGGTCTGGGCGGCCGGTGCGAGGTGGCGGGCGATCCGTTCTTCCTCAACGACACGACCGCGGCGCGCGCCTGGTCGCAGCGGCTGCTGGAGCTGAAGTACGAGCTCCGGCTGCCGCTGGACGACGGACGCGACGTCTCGGTGGGCTCGTTCAACTACCACGAGCAGTTCTTCGGGCGGTCCTTCGGGATCGGCGGCGAGGCGGGCGAGCCGGTCTTCACCGGCTGCGCCGGCTTCGGGCTGGAACGTTTCGCCTATGCGTTCCTGTGCCGGCACGGGCTGGACCCGGAGCACTGGCCGGACGCGGTACGGGCGGCGGTGGCGCCGTGACCGTACGCGAACCCTCACCCGTACCCGCATCCGGACCCGTAGCCGCACCGGAGCCGGCACCCGCGGCGCCGCGCCTGCTGACGCTGTCCGCGCCGTCCATGGACCTGCTGGAGCGGGCCACGGACGAGCTCTCCGACCGCCTCGACGCGATGGGCGCCGCGGGCTTCGCGCGGCTGCCGGCCGTGCCCGCTCCCCCGGCGGAGCCGGGCGCGGTGCGGCGCGCCGTGCTCGCCGACTCGGCCGGGAACGCGGCGCGTTGGCTGCGCAAGCGCGACGTGCGGCGGGTCTTCACCGGCGGCCCCGGCGACCGGGCCTCCCGGGTGTTCCTGTTCTCCGGGGTCGGCGACCAGTATCCGGGGCTCGGTGCCGGTCTGTACCGGTGTCTGCCCGCGTTCCGGGAGGAGCTCGACCGCTGCTTCCGGGTGCTCGCGGACGAGCACGGCCTGGACCTGCACGCCGTCCTCTTCCCGGCCGGGCACCGCGAGGAGCCGGCCGAGGTCTTCGACCGGCACACGGCGCCGCAGGAGATCCACCGCACGGTCGTCGCCCAGCCGCTGCTGTTCGCGCTCCAGTACTCCCTGGCGCGCGCCCTGACGGCGCTCGGCGCCGGCCCGGCCGCGCTCGCGGGCTACAGCGTCGGCGAGTACACGGCCGCGTGCATCGCCGGGGTGTTCCCGGTCGAGCACGCCCTGCGGCTGGTCACCGGCCGGGCCCGGCTCGTGGACGAGCTGCCGCCCGGCGCGATGCTCGCGGTGGCGGCCGGACCGGAGGCGCTCGACGGCCCGCTGGCCGGACTGCTCCCCGGGCCGCTGTCGCTCGCCGCGCTCAACGGACCGCAGCAGACGGTGCTCTCCGGCCCGGTCGAGGCCGTCGAGGAGGGCGCCCGGCGGCTGACCGGGGCGGGGCTGCCCTGCCAGCGGCTCGCCACCGCGCACGCCTACCACTCGACCATGACCGAGGCGCTGGCCGGACCGCTGGAGGAGCTGCTCGGCACCGTGCCGCTCGCCCCGCCCGCGATCCCGCTGCTCTCCAACGTGACCGGGAGCTGGCTGCGCGACGAGGAGGCGACGAGCCCGGCCTTCTGGGCCCGTCAGCTGTCCCGGACGCTGCGCTTCTCGGACGAGCTGGCCGAGATCTGGCGCCTGCCCGACCCGATGCTCGTCGAGCTCGGCCCCGGTCAGGCGCTCACCCGGCTCGCGCTCGGGCACCCGGACCGCCCGGCGAACGCCCTGGCCTCGGTCGTCCAGACCCTGCCGGGCCGCCTGGAGAGCCGCACCGAGTGGGAGCTGCTGCTCACCGCGGCCGGACGGCTGTGGGCGGCGGGCGCGGCGGTCGACTGGGCCGCACTGGCCGAGGAGCCGGCGGCAGCGACACCGGCGGCCACGGAAGGACGCGGATGAACGACATCGCCCTGATCCGTCCGGTGCCGCGCGACGGTACCGTGCCGCTGCCGCTGTCGAGCGCGCAGGAACGGCTCTGGTTCATGCAGCAGCTGCAGCCCGGCATGCTCGCCTACCAGTTCCAGGCCAAGATCGAGTTCACCGGGACGCTCGACCCCGAGGTCCTGGCCGCCGCGCTCACCGAGGTGGTGCGGCGCCACGAGGTCTACCGCACGACCTTCGCCGACGGTCCCGACGGCCCGCTGCAGGTGGTGCACCCGCCGTACCGGGTCGAGCTGCCGGTGGAGGACCTGCGCGGGGCGGGGGCGGCCGCGGAGGCCGAGGTCATCCGTGCGGCGGTGGTGGCGGAGATCCGGGTGGACCGGCTGCCGCTGGTGCACTGGCGGCTGCTGCGGACCTCCGACGACCGGCATGTGCTGCTGCACCTGGAGCACCATCTCGTCCACGACGGCTGGGGGTTCAACCTCTTCGTCGACGAACTGTGCATGCTGTACCGGGCGTTCGCGGCGGGTGAGCCGTCGCCGCTGCCCGAACCGGACGTCCAGTTCGCCGACTTCGCGGTCTGGCAGCGTGCCTGGCTGGACGGTCCGGAAGCCGCCGCGCAGCTCGCGTACTGGCGCGAGCAGCTCGACGGCGTGCCGTACTTCCTCGACCTGGCCACCGACCGGCCCCGCACCCCGAAGCGCCGGTTCACCGGTGACGCACCGCGCTTCACGGTGCCGGCCGAGCTGGCCGACGCGGTGCGCGCGCTCGCCGCGCGCGAGCGGGTGCCGCTGTTCTCGGTGATGCTCGCCGCGTTCCAGGTGCTGCTCGCCGGCTGGTCGGGACAGGACGACTTCTGTGTCGCCACGGGGATGGCGGCCCGCACCCGTCCCGAGGTCGACGGCATGTTCGGCATGCTGGTCAACACGGTGGCGCTGCGGGCCGATCTGCGCGCCGACCCGTCGTTCCGTGAGCTGCTCGGCCGGGTGCGGAAGACCACCTTCGGCGCGCTGCAGCACCAGGACCTGCCCTTCGACCGGGTGGTGGCGGCGCTGCGCCCGCCCCGGGTCCGGGGCCGCCAGCCGATGTGCGAGGTGCTGTTCGCGTTCCACGACTCGCCGTCGCGCGCCGTGCGGATCCCCGGCCTGGAGGTCGAGGTCACGCCCGGCGTCAGCAACGGCAGCGCCAAGTTCGACCTCAACGTCATCGCGATCCCGCGCGCCGAGCAGACGATCGGGCAGCGGGACCGGGCGACGACGCACGCGGTCGAGTTCATCTGGGAGTACGACCGGGACCTCTTCGACGCCGAGACCGTCGCCCGGGCCGCCGCGCGGTACGAGAGGCTGCTCGCCGCGGTGACCGCGGCTCCCGAGACCAGGATTTCAGCGCTGATCGGCGACGGTCGGCGACAGGAGGACGAGAAGTGAGCGACGCGGACGAGCTGATCGGCCCGGTGCGGGCGGCCTGGGCCGAGACCCTTGGCTACGACGAGGCCGAGATACCCCTGGACGTCGGCTTCTTCGACGCCGGTGGCAACTCGCTGCTGCTGTTGCTGCTGTGGGAGCAGCTGAACGAGCTGACGCCGGGCGAGCTGCGCGCCACCGACCTGTTCCAGCATCCGACCGTGCGGGGGCAGGCGGCGTTCCTGCGGAGCGGCGCATGACCCGGAGTCTGTACGAGGTGTTCGCGGCCTCGGCGGCGCGGCACCCGGACGCCCCCGCCGTCGAGTTCCCGGACGGCGCCGCGGGTGGCCCCGTGACCTACCGCGAGCTGCTGCGGGCCGCCGAGGCGGTCGCGGAGCGGATCGCGGAGCTGCACGGCCCGGTCGAGCGGGTGGGCCTGCTCGCAGCCCGCAGCCTCGTCGCGTACGCGGGTTATCTCGCGGCGCTGCGGCTCGGCGCCGCGGTCGTGCCGCTGGGCCCCGACTACCCGGCGGCGCGGAACCAGGCGATCTGCGCGGCGGCCGGCGTCGACGTGGTGGTGGCCGAGGCGGCCGCCGCCCGGCGCGCCGGGGACGGGTGGGCCGGCGGCCGTCCCGTACTGCCGCTCGCTGACGACGAGGTCCGGGCGGCGACTCCGGGCGGGCGGCTCGCGCCGCACGTGGCGGATCGGGACGGACTCGCCTATCTGCTCTTCACCTCGGGCACGACCGGCCGGCCCAAGGGCATCCCGATCCGGCACCGGCAGGTGCTGCCGTTCCTGGCGCACAACATCGCGCGCTTCGGGGTCGGCCCGGGCTGCCGCATGTCGCACACCTTCGAGCTCACCTTCGACCTGTCGGTGTACGACCTGTTCGTCACCTGGGGCGGCGGGGCGACGCTCGTGGTGCCGTCCCGGGCCGAGCTGTTCGCGCCGGTCGACTACCTGAACGGCCGGGAGCTGACCCACTGGTTCTCGGTGCCCTCGGCCGTCTCGGTGAGCGCGGGCCTCGGACAGCTCACCGCCGGCGCACCGGCCGCGGGCCGGGCGCCGGCCCTGCGTCACAGCGTCTTCTGCGGCGAGCAGCTCACCCTGGAGCAGGCGCGGGCGTGGCACGCCGTGGCGCCGGGAGCACCCGTCGACAACCTGTACGGCCCGACCGAACTCACCATCGCCTGCGCCGAGTTCCGGCTTCCCGAGGATCCCTCGCGGTGGCCGGTGACCTCCAACGGCACCGTCCCCGTCGGGCGGGTCTACGAGGGTCTGGAGCACCGGGTGGACCCGGAGACGGGCGAGCTGTGGGTGCGCGGCCCCCAGCGGTTCGACGGCTATCTGGACCCGGATGACGACGAGGGCCGGTTCACGGACGACGGCTACTTCCGCACCGGGGACCGGGTCCGGGTCGAGGACGGGCAGCTGGTCCACCGGGGCCGGCTCGACGACCAGGTGAAGATCCGCGGCTACCGGGTGGAGCCGAGCGAGGTGGAGGCCGCGCTGCGCCGCCTCGACGCGGTGGCGGAGGCCGTGGTGCTGGGCGTCGCCCAGGACGGCGTCACCGACCTGGTGGCCTGCTACACCGGGCGCGAAACCGGCCGGATGGAGCTGATCCGCGCGCTGCGCGGGACGCTGCCGATCCATCTGGTGCCCCGCCGCTTCGAGCACCTCGACTCCCTGCCCCGGAACGCCAACGGCAAGGTGGACCGGGGCGCGCTCCGCCGAATCGTCAGTGAGGTCAACGATGGCGCACTCGCCTGAACCCCCGGCCGGGTCCCCGGCCGGCCCCGCCGCACCGCGACGCGGCATGGACTTCAGCCTCTTCTACTTCGCCAGCGACAGCGAGGAGTTCGCCGGACCCCGGTACCGGCTCCTGCTGGACGGAGCCCGGTTCGCCGACACCCACGGACTCGCCGCCGTGTGGACGCCGGAGCGGCACTTCCACCCCTTCGGCGGCCTGTACCCGAACCCGGCCGTCACCGGGGCGGCGGTCGCCGCCGTCACCGAGCGCGTGGCGATCCGGGCGGGCAGCGTCGTGGCGCCCCTGCACCACCCGCTGCGCATCGCCGAGGAGTGGTCCGTCGTGGACAACCTCTCCGGCGGACGCGTCGGCGTCTCCTTCGCGTCCGGCTGGCACGCGGCCGACTTCGCGCTGCGCCCGGAGGCGTACGCCGACCGCCGGCGGCTGATGGCGGACCAGGTGCGGCAGGTGCGGGAGCTGTGGCGGGGCGAGTCGCTCGCCTTCCCGGACGGGACCGGCGCCGAGGTGAAGGTGTCCGTCCATCCCCGGCCGGTGCAGCCGGAGCTGCCGACCTGGATCACCAGCGCGGGCGGCGTGGAGACCTTCCGGGCCGCCGGGGCCATGGGGGCGGGCATCCTGACCCATCTCCTCGGCCAGGACCTGGACGACCTCGCGTACAAGATCGGCGAGTACCGCGCGGCCGGCGGCCGGCACGTGGTCCTCATGGTGCACACCTATCTGGACGACGACGCGGACCGGGTCAGGGAGCTGGTGCGGGAGCCGCTCCTTCGCTATCTGCGCGGCTCGCTCGGGCTGCTGCTCGGCTCGGGCCTGGACGGCAGGCGCCGGATCGACCCGGCGAAGCTGCACCCGGACGACCTGGACTTCCTCGTGCGGCGCTCCTTCGACCGCTATGTCGACGACTGCGGGCTGCTCGGCTCGCCGGAGACGGCGGCGCGCGCGGTGGAGCGGCTGCGCGGGATCGGCGTGGACGAGATCGCCTGCCTGATCGACTTCGGGCTGCCCGCCGGGACCGTCATGAAGGGTCTGGAACGGATCGCCGACCTCAACGCCCGGGAGAACGCCGATGGCTGACCACGTCGAGAAGAACGCCCTGACGACGGACAGCCCCGCCTTCGCGAAGGCGGTCGCCCGGCTGCGGGTGCCCGGCATGGGCACGGAGGCGGTCGCCCCCTTCCTGGCCGGGCTGATCCGGATGACCAGGCCCCGCCGGGTCCTGGAGGTCGGGATGGGCTACACCACCCCGTTCCTGGCGGCCGCCCTGGCCGAGGCGCGGCAGCAGGCCGACGAGGAGTCGCGGCTGCTCGCGGCGAAGACCCGGCCGTATCTGAGCTCCGGGGCCCCGCTGGACGACGACTGGCTGCGCGCCGAGCCGGCGCTCGCGGCCCCGGGCTCGTATCTGGAGCCGTACCGGCCGGAGTTCGTGGCCCTCGACGACCTCTCGATCCCCGAGTCCTCGGCCGGGCAGGTCGGGGAGGTCCTCGCCGAGCTGGGGCTCGCCGGTCAGGTCACCGTCGTGGACGCGCCGCTGCGCGAGTCCGGCGGCGCGCTGCCGGACGGCTTCGAGCCGATCGACTTCGCCTGGGTCGACGCGTGGGACTGCCTGTACTTCCTGGACCACTTCCTCGACCGGATCAACCCGGCCGGCGGCGTGGTGGTCCTGCACTATCTGATGTCCTATCCGGAGGGCGAGGCGATCCTGCGCTATCTGGCCGGACTGCAGCGGGCGCGGCCGGGCGAGCTGGAGGTCCTCAACCTCCTGGAGTCGCACAAGCTCCGGCAGAACAGCGTGACGATGATCCGCCGGACCGCCGTCCCCTCGCCCCGCCTCGCCGGTCCGGGCGGCCGCATCCGGTACGACGGCGAGCTGCGCGAACGCGCCACGGCGCACGCCGAGTCCTTCGACAGCGAACGGGAGAACGACAAGTGAGCATCCTGCGCGGGGCCGTGACCCCCTACCCCGCCGACGCGTCCATACCCGCGGTCTTCGCCGCGCAGGTGCGGGTGCGGCCGGACGCGCCCGCCGTCGTGGACGGCGAGCACACCCTCACGTACGCGGAGCTCGACGCCCGGTCCGACCGCCTCGCCCGGCTGCTGCGCGGCCGGGGCGTGACCGACGGCTCCCGGGTGGGCGTGCTCCTGGAGCGCGGCCACCAGCAGGTGACGGCGCTGCTCGCGATCCTCAAGGCCGGCGGCGCCTATGTGCCGGTCAACCCGGCCTACCCGCGGGAGCGCCAGGAGCACATGCTGGCCGCCGCCGAGGCGGCCGTGACCGTCACCGCCGAGGAGCTGCGCCAGGCCGAGCGGGCCGAGGACACGACCGGCCTGCCGTGGCCGGCCACCGGCTCCCGCGTCCCCGCGTACATCCTGTTCACCTCGGGGTCCACCGGCCTGCCGAAGGGCGTCGTCGTCGAGCACCGCTCGGTGCTGCGGCTCGTCCGCGACACCGACTACGTGGACCTCGGCGCCGACGAGCGCATCGCCCAGGTGGCCGACTCCTCCTTCGACGCCTTCACCTTCGAGGTCTGGGGCGCGCTCCTGAACGGCGGCACGGTCGTCGTGATCCCCACCCGGACGGTGCTGGCCCCGGGGGCGCTGGCCTCGGCGCTCGCGGAGCACCGGATCACCACCATGTTCCTGACCTCCGCGCTCTTCACCACGGTGATGGCCGACCGGCCGGACAGCTTCGCCGGGCTGCGCAACCTGCTGGTCGGCGGCGACGTGCTGAACGTCGCGGCCGTGCGCCGGCTGCTCGACCTGGATCCCTCCGCCCGCCCGGCCCGGCTGGTGAACGGCTACGGCCCCACGGAGACCACCACCTTCGCCGTCTGCGGCGAGGTGACCGCGCTCCCGGCGGACGCCCGCTCGGTGCCGATCGGCCGGCCCATCGCGAACACCGACTGCTATGTGCTCGGTGAGGACCTGGAGCCGGTCGCGGCCGGGGAGACGGGCGAGCTGTTCATCGGCGGTCCCGGCGTGGCCCGGGGCTACGCGGGGCAGCCGGAGCTGACCGGCGAGCGCTTCCTGCCGGATCCGTACGCGACGGAGCCCGGCGCCCGGATGTACCGCACCGGGGACCTGGTGAAGCTCCTGCCGGACGGGCGGCTCGACTTCCTCGGGCGGGCCGACGACCAGGTGAAGATCCGCGGTTACCGGGTCGAGCCGGGCGAGGTGGAGGCGGCCCTGAGCCTGCACCCGGAGGTCCGCGAGGTGGCGGTGGTCGCCGACGACTCGGCGGGCGAGCGGCGGCTCGTGGCCCATCTGTCCCCGGCCGTGCCCGGGGAGACACCGACCGGTCTGCGGGAGTTCCTGGCCGGGCGGCTGCCGGAGTGGCTGGTCCCGTCCGCCTTCGTGGTGGTGCCGGCGCTGCCGCTCACGACCAGCGGCAAGCTGGACCGGGCGGCGCTGCCGCCGGTGCCCGCGGACGGCGAGGACGCGGCCGCGGTGTCGCCGCGTACCGATCTGGAGCGGGAGCTGGCGGCGATCGCCGCCGAACTGCTCGGCCTGGCCTCGGTCGGCGTCACCGACGACTTCTTCGCGCTCGGCGGCCACTCGCTGCTCGCGATGCGGCTGCTCTCCCGGGTCAACGCGGCCTTCGGGGTGCGGGTGGACCTGGGCGAGTACCTCTACGACCCGACGATCGAGCGGCTCGCGGCGGAGGTGTCCGCCGGGCTGTCCGCCGGGGTGCCGGGTGAGGTGTCCCCGTGACCGGTGACCACCCGGTCTCCTTCGCGCAGAAGCGGCTGTGGATCCTCGACCGGCTCTATCCGGACACCCCGGCCTACACCGTCCCGGTCGTCTACCGGATCGACGGCGATCCGGACGTCGCGGCCCTCGAAGGGGCGCTGACCGAGCTGGTCCGGCGGCACGAGGTGCTGCGGACCGGCTACCGGATGGCCAAGGGCGCGCTGCGCCAGGTCGTCCGGCCCGCCGGGCCGGTGCCGGTCCCCCGCGTCGACCTGACCGCGCACCCGGACCCGGCGGCGGAGGCGGAGCGGCTGGCCGCCGCCGAGGCGCGGCGGCCGTTCGACCTGGGCGGCGGGACGGTGCTGCGGCCGCTGCTCCTCACGACGGCGCCCGACCGGCACCTGCTCTGCCTGACGCTCCATCACATCGTGTGCGACGGCTGGTCGCTCGCCGTCCTGGAGCACGAGCTCTCGTCCGGGTACGAGGCGCTCGCGGCCGGCCGTACGCCCGAACTTCCCCCGCTCGCCGAGCAGTACGCCGACTTCGCCCGGTGGCAGGCGGACCGGGTCGCGGGCACCGCCCTGGACCGGGCGCGCGACCACTGGACCAAGCACCTCGCCGGCGTACCGGCGCTGGCGAGCATCCCGTCCGACCGGCCCCGCCCGGCGGTGTGGAGCTTCGCCGGCGCCCATGTGCCGTTCACCGTCGGTCCCGAGGTCGTCGGACGGGTCGACCTGCTGGCCCGGGCCTGCGGCACCACTCCGTACGCCGTGCTGCTGGCCGCGTTCGCCGCGCTGGTTCGGGAGGAGGGCGGCGGCCCGGAGGTCGTGGTCGGCGCGCCCGTGGCCCTGCGGGAGAGCGAGAGCCACTTCGCGATGGTCGGCATGTTCGGCAACACGGTCGTGCAGCGGCTCGACGTGCCGGACGGGACGAGCTTCCGCGAGCTGGTGCTGCGGGCTCGCGACGAGAGCCGGGCCGCCCTGGTCCATCAGGCGCTGCCGTTCGAGCTCCTGGTGGAGGAGCTGAACCCGGCGCGGGACCCGGGCGCCAATCCGCTGTTCCAGCTGATGTTCAGCTACCAGCCGGCGGCCGCGCCCGGCCTGCGGCTCGAAGGCTGCCGGGTGGTCCGGGAGTTCGGCGACACCCGGACCGCGAAGGTCGACCTGTCGCTGTCGCTCACCCGCG
The DNA here is from genome assembly GCF_053605265.1 of Streptomyces sp. NPDC003943. Classification (NCBI taxonomy): domain Bacteria; kingdom Bacillati; phylum Actinomycetota; class Actinomycetes; order Kitasatosporales; family Streptomycetaceae; genus Streptomyces; species Streptomyces sp. NPDC003943. Next base: position 86,731 of record NZ_JBSGIW010000009.1, read on the forward strand.
ACGGCGCGGGCTGCACCGGGCGCCTGGAGTACAGCGAAGACCTCTTCGAGGAGACCACCGCGCGGCGGCTCGCCGCGCGGTACGTGACCCTGCTCGCCGGAGCCGCCGCCGAGCCCCTACGACCCATCGGACCGATGACGTGACCGAGACCGAGACCGAGACCGAATCCGCCGCCGGCGCCGGACGCCCGTCCCTGCTGCGCCACCGCGACTTCATGCTGCTGTGGAGCGGCCAGACGATCAGCGAAGCCGGCTCGATGATCACCCCGTTCGCGCTGCCGTTCCTCGCCGTCACCGCGCTGGACGCGTCCAACTTCCAGGTCGGCCTGCTCACGGCGCTGGGCTCGCTGGCCTTCCTGCTGGTCGCGCTGCCGGCGGGCGTGGTGGTGGACCGGGTCGCCCGGCACCGGCTGATGATGTGGTGCGACGTGCTGCGCGCGGCGGTCGTCGCGACGGTGCCGGCGGCCTGGTACCTGGGCTCGCTGACGCTGACCCAGCTGTGCGTGGTGGCGCTCGTCACGGGCTCGTTGACGGTGTTCTTCGACGTGGCGTACCAGAGCTACGTGCCGGTCCTCGTCGACAAGGACGCGCTGATCGACGCCAACGGCAAGCTGGGCACGACGGGGGCGGCCGCCGCCACGCTCGGTCCGACGGTGGCCGGCGTGCTGGTGGCGGCGATCGGCGGGGCCCGGGCGCTGATCGCCGACGCGGCGTCGTTCCTCGTCAGCGCGGCGTCGCTGTTCCTGATCCGGACGCCGGAGCCGAAGCCGGCCCGCCCGGACGGGCCTCGGCCGCCCTTCCGCAAGCAGATGGGCGAGGGCCTCGGCTTCGTGGTCCGGCATCCGGTGCTGCGCCGGATCGTGGCCTGCACCGGCACGGTGAACCTGTTCTCGCACATGGCCTCGGCGATGGAGATGCCGTTCCTCGTCCGCGAGCTGGGGCTCTCCGCCGGCCAGGCCGGTCTGCTGCTCGCCCTCGGCCCCGTCGGCGGCGTCCTGGGCGGACTGCTCGCGAGCCGGCTCGCCCGGACGGTCGGGTCCGCCCGGATCATCTGGCTGGCGCCGCTGCTCCTCGGCCTGCCCTCGTACCTCGCCCCGCTCGCCTATCCGGGCTGGCGGGTGGTGCTCTACGGAATCGGCTGGTTCGCCTTCACCTTCGGCGCGATCGTCTACAACACCGCGCAGGTCACCTACCGGCAGCAGATCTGCCCGCCGGAGCTGCTCGGCCGGATGAACGCGGCGGTGCGCTGGATCGTCTGGGGCACCATCCCGCTGGGCGCGGTCCTGGGCGGCGCGCTCGCGACCTGGCTCGGCCTTCGCCCCACCCTGTGGATCGGCCTCGTCGGGGCGAGCCTCGGCGGGCTCTGGGTCCTCTTCTCGCCGCTGCGCGGGCTGCGCGACGTGCCGTCGGATCCGGCCGCGGCCACCGCGGGCTGAGCCGCCGTGCCGGACACCTGCATCGGTGGAGCCGATGCGGGTGTTCAGCAGGTTCCATCGCGGGGCTCTTGCCGGGGACGGCGGGCGGCGCGGAGGCTGAGATCGTTGCACCGACGAGTCAGCCGACGAGTCGGCCGATGGTCAGTCGTGGAGGAGAACGGCGTGCAGGACGCGGGTGTGGACGAGCGGTTCGTGGTCGTGGTGAACGACGAGGAGCAGTACTCGCTGTGGGCCGAGCAGCGCGAGCTGCCGGCCGGATGGCGGGCGGCCGGCTTCGCCGGCACCAAGGCCGAGTGCCTCGCGCACGTCGAGGAGGTCTGGACGGACCAGCGGCCGCTGAGCGTCCGTCAGACCGCCGCCGCCTGACGCCGCCTCACCCCGGCGGGCCGCCCGCCGGCCGCCCGCCGCCACGTCACAGATCGCTCGGGAGCCAGCCGCGCTGGACCGCCCTTACGCCCGCCTCGAAGCGACTGCGGGCGCCGAGGCGCTCCATGAGGACGGTCGCGATGCGTCGGGCGGTCCGGTGTGAGAGGCCCATGCGCTTGGCGATGCCCTCGTCCGTGTGGCCTTCCGCGAGGAGCCGCAGCGCGGCCGCCTCCTGGCGGTCCAGTTCGTCGCCGTCGTCGGCGCGGCGGGCGGTGTCGCCGAGCGGCCGGGCGGTCTCCCAGACCGTCTCGAAGAGGCTGCACAGGGCGGTCAGCGGTCCCTGGCCGGTCAGGACGACCGCGCCCGCGCTGGAGTCCTCGCTGTCCACCGGGATCACGGCGGCCTCGCGGTCGACCAGGGTCATCCGGATCGGCAGCGTGGCGACCGTGCGGACCTGGCCGCCGAGTCCGGTGAGTTCGCGGGCGTGGGCGACGGTCGCCGGGTCGTTGCGGACGCTGTCCAGATAGACCGTTCGCATGACCACACCGCGGCCGAGGAGGCGTTCGTTGAGCGGCCGGGCGGCCTGCCGGTTGGCCTCGGTCTGCGCGCCGCCCGGCGCGAAGACCATCACCTCGCCGCGCACGCTGTCGGTGAGCGCCGCCAGCCGGGCCCGTATCTGCGCCACGTCGGGCAGGTGCTCCACGGTCACGGGGGTGGTACGGGCGCTCAGCTCGGCGTACTCGGACGCCAGCCGGGAGGCGGTGACCCGGGCGGCGGCGACCCGTCTGCGGTGCTCCTCCAGCTCCGTCTGGGCCCGGGCGACCAGATGGTCGAGGCCCAGCGCCGGGCTCACCGGCTCGGGCCGGCCGGTCGGATGGCCGTCGTCGCCGTCGGCCGTGGCGGCGTACTGGACCAGGGAGAGGCCGGCCAGCCGCTCCCAGGCCCGGCGCACGGCCTCCTCCGTGGTGCCGAGCCGCCGGGCGATGTCCGCGGCCCCGTCCCGGGGCTCCGCGAGCATGGCCCGGTAGACGGCTTCGGTGGCTGTGTCGAGTCCCAGCGCTTCCAGCATGAGGCCCCCGTTCCTCGTGGTTCACCGCGTCGTCACCGGCCCGCAGGCCGGGGACGAGCGGTCCGTGCTCCTTGCTCTGTGGCCGTTTTCGGCCAAGGCCCAAAGGGTCCAGCTGATCTTCCTTCCCCCTCGGCGCCCCGTCCGGTGATGCTAATGCGCGGTGGACACCCCACCAAGGCACCGATGCATCCCGCCAACCACGCGAACCAGAACCGGAAGGATGTTCTCCATGCTCCGCGCCCGTGTCGTCAAGGCCGCAGCCGTCACCGCCCTGGCCGCCGCGACCGTCCTCGGACCCGCCCTGACCGCCTCGGCCACGACCCCGCTCACCGGGTCGTCCGCCGCCGGCACCGCGCAGCCGCCCGCCGTCGCTCCGGACACCGTCACGGGTGTCCAGGAGGACATGGGCTGGCAGTGACGCAGGAATCCGGCAGAGCCCGAGGGGGAGGCCCGTTGGATCTCAGACAGCTCACCACGTTTCACCGTGTCGCCACGCTGCTCAGCTTCACCAAGGCGGCGGCCGACCTGAACTACGCACAGTCGAGCGTGACCGCTCAGGTCAAGAGCCTGGAAGTGGCCCTCGGCGTGGAACTCTTCGAACGCCTGCGGGGCAGGATCCGGCTCACCCCGGCGGGCGAGCGGCTGCTGCCGTACGCGGAACGCATCCTGTCCCTCGTCGACGAGGCCCGGGACAAGACGACCGGCTGGGCGGAGCCCACGGGGCTGCTCACCATCGGTACGAGCGAGAGCCTCACCTCGTACCGGATGCCGCCGGTCCTGGAGTTCTTCCACCACCGCTATCCGCGGCTGCGCATCTCGCTGCGGACCGGCTCCGCCGACCGCACCTGCGAGGCGCTGCGGCAGGGCGCCCTGGACATGGGCTTCTTCATGGACGCGCGCACCGAGCACGCGGGCCTGCGCACCGAACGCCTGTGGTCCGAGCCGCTCGTCGCGGTCGCGGCGCCCGGCCACCGGCTCGCCGGGCTGTCCGGCCTCGGCTCCGGGGACGTGGCCGCGGTGCCGCTCCTGGTACCCGAGGCCGGTGACTGCTACCGGGAGCTCCTGGAGGCCGAACTGGCCGGCGCGGCCGCCGGGCCCGGGCCGGCGCTGCTGGAGTTCGGCACCGTCGAGTCCGTGAAGCGCGGGGTCGCCGCCGGACTCGGGGTGAGCGTGCTGCCGGAGGTCGCGGTGGCCGACGCGGTGGCGGCGGGCGCCCTGGTGGTGCTCGACTGGCGGCCGCCGTTCGAGGTGCACACCCAGATCGCCTGGCGGCGCGGCCAGCAGGTCACCCGCGAGATGCGCACGTTCATCGACCAGACCGTGCGGTTCGCCGCACAGGACGCGCCGGACGTACCGCACGTACCGGCCGCCCAGGTCGAGCCGGGCGGCTTCCCGGTACGGGAGGAACGCCCCGAGCTCCAGCTCGTGGGCTGACCCGCAGCGGGAGGAGGTCCTGGACGGGCTCAGAGCGTGCCGCGCGCCGTGAGCTCGCCCAGGACCTGGACCGCGTTCAGCGCCGCCGCGCCCCTGAGGTTGTCGGCCACCAGCCACAGCCAGAAGCCCGTCGGGTCGGTCGGCGAGACCCGGATCCGGCCCACGTGCACCGAGTCGGGATCGCCGAGCGTGGCGGGGGTCGGCGCGGCTGCCGCGGCGCCGTCGTGGACGGTCACGCCGGGCGCGGAGCGCAGCAGCGCGACCAGTTCCGTACGGTCCACGGCGGCGGCGCAGTCCACCCACACGGCCGCGCACTGGCCGTTCACCACGGGCACCCGGACGCAGGTGGCGGTCAGGTCGAGCTCCGGCAGGCCGAGGACCCGCCGCGTCTCGTCGCGCAGCCCGCGCTCCTGTTCGGTGAAACCACCGTCCATGTCGCCGTCGCCGTCGCCCGTCAGCACGTCGAAGGCGAGCGGTGGCGAGAACGCCTCCGCGGGCAGCACGGTCTGCGGGTCCTGGAGGCGGGCCCGGGTGCCCTCCTGGAGCTCCTCGATGCCCGAGTGCCCGGCCTCGGAGGCGGGTTGGTAGGTGCTCACCACGAGCCTGCGCACGGCCCAGCGGCGGGCGATCGGCGCGAGGACCCGGACCAGGGCCACGGTGGCCGCTCCCGGGCCGGCGACGAGCCCGCGGGCCGGACGGCGGTCGAGCAGGGCGGCGTTGACCCCCGGGACGACCAGGGGCACGTCCTCGGCGAGCCGGAAGGCGCTGCTGCCGTCGACGACCAGGGCTCCCGCGGCGGCCGCGAGCGGCGCCCAGCGGCGGCTGATCTCGGCGCCCGCGAAGAAGAACGCCACGTCGGCGCGCGCGAAGTCGAAGCCGGCGAGGTCGTGCACCGGATGGTCGCGCCCGTCGACGCGGATCTCGCGGCCCGCCGAGCGCGCGGAGGCGATCAGATGGAGTGCGCGGTAGCGCAGCCCCTGGTCCTCCACGAGTTCCAGGAGGGTGCCGCCGACCGCACCGGTCGCGCCCACGACGGCGATCCGCGGGGCGGTGGGCTCGTCGACCGCCGTCATCGCGTCGCCGATCTGCTGGATCCGGTTCGTCCGGGCCGGAGGTGCATCGTCCGATGATCGGTCCGGGCGCCCGGAGCGATCAAGGAGCGGCGGCACCGTCCTTTCGATGTCGCTCATCGGCGGGGCCGATACCGCCGGGCCACCCCGGCGCGCCCCTTCGCACCCCTCTTCCAGACGCATCGAATTCCTCGATATCTGCCATCGGAATCGCCGTCGGCGAACATTTGACCAGCAAGTTTCCGTGGTCAACGCTGAGTTCCGGTCACCGGGGCGACGCACACGACGCGGACGACGAGGGACCGCACAGGCAGGGATTTCGACCGCACACGGCTTCGGGGGCTCCTCATGCGGCAGACAGTGAGAGTGGTGGGCATCGGCGGTTCCCGCCGGCCCGGTTCGCGGGCGGAACGGGCGCTGCGCCTGGTGCTCGACGAGGCCGAGCGGCTGGGCGCGGAGACCCGGCTCGTGCCGGGCGCGGAGCTGGTCCTTCCGCTCCTCGATCCGCGCGCGGACGTGCGACCGGCCGCCGCGGAGCGGCTGCTCGCCGAGGTGGCGGCGGCCGACGGGATCGTGCTCGCCAGCCCGGTCTACCACGGCGCGGTGTCGGGCCTTCTGAAGAACGCCCTGGACCACCTGGAGGGGCTGCGCGACGACGAGCGGCCCTATCTGAGCGGGCGGGCGGTCGGCTCCCTCGCGGTCGGCGAGGGCTGGCAGGGCGCGATGACGACGCTGTCGGCGCTGCGCGACACCGTGCACGCGCTGCGCGGCTGGAACACCCCGCTGGGCGTCGCCGTCAACACCACGGTCACCGACATCACCCCCGACGGCGGCTGTACCGATCCGCACGTCCAGGCCCAGCTGGCCACCATGGCCCGGCAGGTGGTCGAGTTCGCGACGGCCCAGCGGGCGCTGGGACGGGACCTGCGGCCGGCCGAGCCGGTGCTCCAGGCGGGCTGACGGGCCGGCCCGGAAGCCGCGGTACGAGACGGCCGCGCGCCCCTTCCCGTACCCGAACCACCCCTCGACGTCCCGGCGTCCTCGCACGCCACGCACGCACGCGCTCCGACAGGGATTCACGTTGACACACGACACCGACAGGGCCACGGACCGCTGGATCCGCGGCTTCCATCCCAAGCCGGCGGCCGAGCACACCCTGGTCTGTTTCCCGCACGCGGGCGGCGCCGCCAGCTACTACCACGCGCTCTCGGCGGCGCTCGACCCCGACGTCGAGCTGCTCGTGATCCAGTACCCGGGGCGCGAGAACCGGCTCTTCGACGAGCCGGCGCGGTCGGTGGAGGCGCTCGCGGACGCGGTGGCGCGGGCGCTGACCGCACGTGAGCTCGACCGTCCGGTGTTCTTCGGGCACAGCATGGGCGCGATCGTCGCCTTCGAGACGGCCCGCCGCCTGGCCCGGACGGCTTCCCGGCCGGCCGCGCTCGTCGCCTCGGCCTGCGCCGCGCCCTCGCACCACGAGGCCCGCGCCGAGCGGCTCGACGGGGCCGGCGAGGAGACGGACACCGAGGTGCTGGCCCGGATCATGGGCCTGGGCGGCACGGACCTGGACGTCGCGGAGCACGCGGAGCTGATCCGGCTCTGTCTGCCCGCGCTGCGCGCCGACTTCGGGGCCCTGGAGCGGTACCGGGTGGCGCCCGACGTGACGGTGCCCTGCCCGATCACCGTGTTCGCCGCCGACGGCGACCCGAACGTGCCGGCGGCGGACGCCGGTCTGTGGGGCCGCCATTCGGCCGCGGGCCCCGCCGACGTGCACCTCTTCGAGGGAGACCACTTCTACTTCCGGGCGCGGCCCGAGCCGTTCCTGGACCTGCTGCACCGCACGGTGCGTTCGGCGCGCAAGGGGGTGGCGTTCGCATGACCGCGAGCGGATTCGTGACGGAGGAGCTGGCCCGGCTCTGGTCGGAGCTGCTCGGTGTGGACGAGCCGGCGCCCGGCGCGGAGTTCGCCGCGCTCGGCGGCGGCCAGGAGACGGCGGAGCGGCTCGCCGGGCTGATCGACGAGGAGCTGGGGCTGACGGTGTCGGCCGCGGAGCTGCTCGGCGCGGGCACGCTCGCGGAGATGGCCGAGGTGGTGGACGCCGCCATGAAGGCCCCGCCGGCCGGGCCCACCACCTCCGGCACCGGTACGTCGGCCGCGCTTCCCGGCCCGGCCCCGGCACCGTTCCCGGCGTCGGACGCGCTGCGGGCACTGCCGCGCGACGCGGACGCGCGGCCCGCGCTGTCCTTCGCGCAGCAGCGGCTGTGGTTCATGCAGCAGATCGACCCGGAGACCACTCTCTACAACGTGCCGACGGTGCTGCGGCTGCGCGGCGCGCTCGACCGGGCGGCGCTCGGCCGCGCGCTCGACGCGGTGGTGGCCCGCCACGAGGTGCTGCGCACGACGTACGCGGCGCCGGCCGGCGTACCGCACCAGGTGATCGCCGCGGCCGGGCCCGTACCGCTGCCGTACACCGACGTGTCCGCGGCCGGCGATCCGGAGGCGGAGGCGCGGCGGATCGCCGACGAGGAGGCCCGGCGGGTCTTCGACCTGGCCGCCGCTCCCCCGCTGGCGGCCCGGCTCGTGCGGGTCGCGGCGGACGACCACCGGCTGGTGGTGACGTTCCATCATGTCGCCATCGACGGAGGGTCGGTGGAGGTCTTCTACCGCGAGCTGGGGCTGCTCTACGGCTCCGCGGAGGGGCTGCCGGAGGCCGCGCTGCAGTACGCGGACCTGGCCGAGTGGCAGCGGGCGCGGCTCACCGGCGGCACGCTCGACGCCCTGGTCGGGCACTGGCGTACGGTTCTCGGTGAGGATCCGCGGGCCCTTGAGCTGCCGACGGACCGGCCGCGGCCCCGCTCCAAGAGCTTCCGGGGAGCGGTCGCCACCCGTCTGCTTCCCGCCGAACTGGTCGGGGCGGTACGGGCGTTCGGGCGCGCCGAGCGGGCGACGGCCAACATGACGCACCTGGCGGCGCTGTACGCGCTGCTCGCGGGCTGGGCCGGGGCCGAGGACGTGACGGTGGGCATTCCGGCCGCCGGGCGCACCCGGCCCGAGCTCCAGGAGCTGGTCGGCTGCCTGATCAACATGGTGCCGGTGCGGACCGGGCTCGGCGGGGACCCCGGCTTCCGGGCCCTGGTCGGCCGGGTGCGCACGGCGGTCCTGGACGCCGCCGCGCACCAGGAGTTGCCCTTCGACAAGCTGGTCGAGGCGCTGGTCGCCCGGCGCGGCCGGGACTTCATGCCGGTGTTCCGGGTGATGTTCAGCTACCTGGGCGAGCGGCGCGCGCCGGTCTTCGCCGGACTCGACGGCTTCGCCCTTGATCTGACGGGACCTCAGGACACCGCGAAGTACGACCTCAGTCTGTACGTGGAGGAGCGCGGCGGCGACGCCGTGGAACTGACCCTCGAGTACGACACCGATCTGTACGGGCCGGACACTCCGGCCGCGCTGCTCGCCGCGTACGAGCGGACCCTCGCGGAGGCCGTCGCCTCCCCGGACACCCCGGTCGGCCGGCTGCCGGCCGTCCTGTCCTTCACCGCCGCGCACCGAGGCGCCACGCACCGAGAGGAAGCACGACCTTGACCGTTGACGGACGGGACTCCGCTCCGGGGACCCTGCACACCTGGTTCGAGCGGCAGGCGCGGCTGCGCGGCGACGCCGTCGCCGTGTCGGGCCCGGACGGCCGGCTGACCTACCGGGAGCTGGAGCGGGACGCCAACCGGCTCGCCCACCACCTGCGGTCCCTGGGCGTCGGCCCGGAGGTGCCGGTGGCGGTGCGGCTGGAGCGGACCCCGACGCTGATCACGGCGCTGCTCGCGGTGCTGAAGGCGGGCGGGGCGTACGTGCCGGTGGACCCGGCGAGCCCGGCCGAGCGGCAGGAGTTCATGCTCGCCGACGCCGGTGCGACGGTCCTCGTCACCGACCGGGCGGACGGTGTCCGCGGCACCGCGCACACGGTGCTCACCGGCCCCGGCGGCACCGATCTGTCCGGCTGCCCGGACGAGGCGCCGGAGCACGGCGGCGGCGCGGTCGCCGCGAACCTCGCGTACGTGATCTACACCAGCGGTTCGACCGGCACCCCGAAGGGCGTCATGGTCGAGCACCGCCAGGTGACGGCGCTGCTCACCGGCACCCGGGAGCACTTCGGCTTCGGCCCGGACGACGTGTGGTCGATGTTCTCGTCGGCCGCGTTCGACGTGTCGGTGTGGGAGATGTGGGGCGCGCTGCTGCACGGCGGGCGTCTGGTGGTCGTCCCCGACGACGTGCGCCGGTCGCCACAGGACTTCCACGGGCTGCTGCACCGCGAGGGCGTCACGGTCCTCAACCAGACGCCGGCCGCCTTCCGGCAGCTCGTCCGGTACGAGGAGGAGCTGGCCGAGCGCGGCGGCACGCCCGCCGGACTGGCGCTGCGGGTCGTCGTGTTCGCCGGTGAGGCGCTGCCGCCGGAGATGCTGCGGCCGTGGCTCGCGCGGCACGGCGCGGACCGCCCGGAGCTGGTGAACATGTACGGGATCACCGAGACGACGGTGCACTCCACGTACCGCCGGATGAGCGCCGCCGACCTGGCCGGTTCGGCCAGTGTGATCGGCGAGGCGTTCGACGGCTGGTCGATGCGGGTGGTCGGGGCCGACGGGCTGCCGGCCGCGGCCGGCACGGCCGGTGAGCTGTACGTGGGCGGCGCGGGCGTGGCCCGCGGCTATCTGGGCCGTCCGGCGCTGACCGCCGAGCGGTTCCTGCCGGACCCGGACGCGACCGTGCCGGGCGCCCGCCGCTACCGCTCGGGCGACAGCGCGCGGGAGCTGCCGGGCGGCGACCACGAGTACCTGGGGCGGCTCGACCACCAGGTGAAGATCCGCGGCTACCGGATCGAGCTGGGCGAGATCGAGAACGCGCTCACCGCGCACCCGGAGGTCCGCGACACCGTGGTGGTCGTGGACGAGGACGCGGCCGGCGACCCGCGTCTGGTGGCGTACTGGGTCCCGGCGGGCCCCGCGGACGCGGCCGGTCCTTCGGAGCTGCGCGAGCACCTCGGGCGGACGCTGCCCGAGTACATGGTGCCGAACGTGTTCGTGGCCCTGGACCGGCTGCCGCTGACCATCAACGGCAAGGTGGACCGGCGGGCGCTGCCGGCTCCGGAGGCCGTACGGCCGGAGCTCGACGCGGACTTCGCGGCGCCGGCCACACCCGTCGAGAAGACCCTGGCCGACATCTGGGCCGGGCTGCTCTCCGTCGACCGGGTGGGTCTCGACGACGACTTCTTCGAACTGGGCGGGCACTCGATGCTCGCCACCCAGGCCGTGGCCGTGGCCAAGGAGCGGCTCGGGGTGCCCGTGACGCTGCGGATGCTCTTCGACCTGCCGACCGTACGCGAACTCGCGGGTGAGCTGGAGGACTTGCTCGCCGCCCGCAACGACGACACCAACGAGGGGAACGCATGACCGCGCAGACGCACGGGACGGAGCTGCCGGAGCAGTCCGTCGCCATCATCGGGATGAGCGGGCGCTTCCCCGGGGCCCCCGACGTCGAGGCGCTGTGGCGGCTGGTCGTGGCCGGCGCCGAGGGCGCCACCCACTACACCGACGAGGAGCTGACCGCGGCCGGCGTGCCCGAGGCGCTGCTCGCGGACCCGGCGCTCGTCAAGTCGGGTTTCCCGCTGGAGGGTTACGACCGGTTCGACGCGGCCTTCTTCGGGATCACGCGCTCCGAGGCGGAGCTGATGGACCCGCAGCACCGGCTGCTCCTGGAGACCGCGTGGCAGGCCCTTGAGCGGGCCGGCTATCCGGCGGGCTCCTGCGACGCGCGTACCGGTGTGTTCGCGGGCGTCTCGGGCAGCGGCTATCTGCGCGAGCGGATCCCGCAGGACGGCCCCGACGGCCGGGTCTCGGACGAGATCCAGGTCGCCGTCGGCAACGACCCGGGCATGCTGGCGCTGCGCGTCTCGTACAAGCTGGGTCTGACCGGGCCGAGCTTCACCGTGCAGAGCGCCTGCTCGTCGTCGCTGGTCGGCGTGCACCTGGCGGTGCAGTCGCTGCTGTCGCAGGAGTGCGACATGGCGCTCGCGGGCGGCGTGGCGGTGCGGGAGTTCGAGCCGCGCGGCTACCGCTACGAGGAGGGCGCGATCCTCGCCGAGGACGGGCACTGCCGCCCGTTCGACGCCGAGGCGACCGGCACGGTGTCCGGCGACGGCGTGGCCGTGGTCGTGCTGAAGCGCCTGGAGGACGCGCTCGCGGACGGCGACCACGTGCACGCGGTGATCCGCGGTTCGGCGGTCAACAACGACGGCGCCGCCAAGATCGGCTTCACCGCCCCGTCGGCGCGCGGGCAGGCCGAGGTCGTCTCCGAGGCCCTGGCGGTCGCCGGCGTCGAGCCGGGCTCCATCCAGTACGTCGAGGCGCACGGCACGGCCACGCCGCTCGGCGACCCGATCGAGGTGCAGGCGCTCACCGAGGTGTTCGGTGACGGACTGCCCTCCGGCTCCGTGCACCTGGGCTCGGTGAAGTCGAACATCGGCCACCTGGACGCGGCGGCCGGGGTGACCGGTCTGATCAAGGCGGCGCTCGCCCTGGAGCACCGGCACATCCCGCCGACCGCCCACTTCTCCGCGCCGAACCCGCGGCTCGCCCTCGACAAGGGACCGTTCCGGGTGGACGCCGAGGGCCTGCCCTGGCCCGAGACCGACGAGCCGCCGCGCGCCGGTGTGAGCGCCTTCGGCATCGGCGGCACCAACGCGCACGTCGTCCTGGAGGCCGCGCCCGCCGTCGAGGCCGGGGACACCGACGACAGCCGGCAGGTGCTGCCGCTGTCGGCGCGCACCCCGGAGGACCTCCAGGCCGCGGCCGAGCGGCTCGCCGACGCCCTGGAGGCCGAGCCCGAGGCGGGCCTCGCGGACGTCGCGTACACCCTCCAGCTCGGCCGCGCCGCGCTCCCCCACCGCCGCGCGGTCGTCGCCGCCGACCGCGCCGAGGCCGCCGCCGCGCTGCGCCGGACGGTGCCCGCGACCGAGCCGGTCGCCGAGGACGCGGAGGCGCCCGCCACGGTCTTCCTGTTCCCCGGGCAGGGTGCCCAGTACGCGGGCATGGGCGCGGAGCTCTACCGCACAGAGCCGGTGTTCCGCGAGGCGTTCGACGCCTGCGCCGACATCCTCGCGCCGCTGACGGGCGCGGACCTGCGCGAGCTGGTGTTCGCCGCCGACGCCGACGGCACGGCCGCGGGCGAGCGGCTGCGGCAGACCCGCTGGACCCAGCCGGCGGTCTTCTGCGTGGACTACGCGGTGGCGCGGCTGCTGATGTCGTGGGGCGTGCGCCCGGACGCGATGACCGGGCACAGCCTGGGCGAGCTGGTCGCGGCCTGCCTGGCGGGCGTGTTCAGCCTGGCGGACGCGCTGAAGGTGGTGGCGCGGCGCGCCGAGCTGATGCAGGACCTCGCGCCCGGCCGGATGCTGTCCGTGCTGCTCGACGAGCAGGCCGTCGCCGAGGCCGTCGAGGGCACCGGCGCCGTGGTCGCCGCCGTCAACGCGCCCGGCTCGTGCGTCGTCGCCGGCACCCCCGAGGAGGTCGGCGCGGCCCGCAGCGTCCTGGAGGGCCGCGGGGTCTCCGTGAAGGAGCTGGAGACCTCCCACGCCTTCCACACCCGCCTGGTCGAGCCGGCGCTGCCCGGGCTCGCCGAGGTGCTGCGCTCGGTGACCCTGAACAAGCCGTCGATCCCGTTCCTGTCCAATGTGACCGGCGGCTGGATCACCGACGAGCAGGCCACCGACCCGGAGTACTGGGTGGCGCACACCCGGCAGCCGGTGCGCTTCGCCGACGGCATCGCCACGCTGGCCCGGCGCGGCCCGGCCGTCCTCGTCGAGGCCGGCCCCGGCAGCCAGCTCAGCGGCCTGGTCCGCACCCACGACACGCCGCAGCCGGTGGTGACGCTGCTGCGCCGCCCGCGCGGCGAGGCCGCCGCCCCGGCCGAGGACCGCGCGCTGCGCGAGGGCCTCGGCGAGCTGTGGCGGCACGGCGTGGCCGTCGACTGGACGGCGCTGCACTCCGGCCGCACCCGGCGCCGGGTGCCGCTGCCCGCCTACCCGTTCCAGGGGCCGAGCCATCTGCTGCCCAAGCCGGAGGCGGGCGGCACGGTCGGCGTCCGCAAGGACGCGGCACGCTGGACGTACGCCCCGGTGTGGCACCCCGCGCCGCTCCCCCAGGGGGATGACGAGACTCCTCTGACGTGGCTGGTGCTCGCCGACGGGCGCGGGCTCGCCGACGAGGTCGCGGCCGGGCTGCGCGGCGCCGGCCACACGGTCGTCACCGTGCGCAAGGGCGCCGGCTACGCCCGTACCGCCGAGCACGAGTTCACCGCCGCCCCGGCGGCCGCGGGCGATCTGCCGCAGGTCGTACGGGAGCTGCGCGGCGAGGGCGTCACGCCCGACCGGGTGCTGCACGCCTGGTCGGTCACCGGCGACGCCGACCCCACGGACGCGGCCGGACGCTACACCGAGGCGCTCGACAGCGGCTTCCACGCCCTGGTGGGGCTCGCGCAGGCGCTCGGCGAGTCCGGCGAGGACCGTCCGGTGCGGTTCGACGTCGTCACCGACGACCTCCAGGACGCGTACGGCACGGCCGTGCTGCGGCCGGAGCGGGCCACCGTGTACGGCGCGGTGACCGTACTGCCTCAGGAGTACACCTGGCTGACCTGCCGGGCCGTGGACGTGAGCCTCGGCGCCGGAGCCGCGACCGGCGCGGTCGCCGGCCGGCTCGTCGCCGAACTGGCGGGCCCGGGCGGCGAGTCGCTCGTGGCGTACCGGGGCGGGCGACGGCTGCTGCGCGCGTTCGCGCCGGTCGAGCTCGCGCCCGTACCGGCGGAGCGGGCCTGGCCCGAGGGCGCGGGATTCGTGGTGACCGGACTGCCCGGCGAGGCGGGTCTGAGCTTCGCCGAGCACCTGGCGGAGTCGGGCGCCCGGCTGCTGCTGGTCGGCGAGGCCGACGAGCCGTCCGGTGAGCGTCTCGCGGCGCTGCTCACGGGCGACGGCGTGACGTACCGCGCCGCGGACCTGAGCGACGCCGAGCAGACGCGCGAAGTCCTGCGTCAGGCCCGCGAGCTGTTCGGCGCGGGCGGGCTGCGCGGCGTGCTGCACTTCCCGGAGGCGCGGGGCTCCGGCCTGGTCGCGCTGAAGAGCCGGGAGGACTTCGACGCGGTCCTCGCGGCGCGGGTGCGTTCCACGCTGCTGCTCGACGAGCTGCTCGCGGACGAGCCGGAGGTGTTCCTGCTCGCGGGCTCGTCGACGACGGGTGTCATCGGCGGCTTCGGCCAGTCGGAGAACACCGCCGCCGCCGCGTTCACCGACGCCTGCGCGCAGGCCGCGGCGGGCGCCGGGCGCACGGTCGTGGCGTTCGACGTGGCCCAGTGGGCGTGGGACGACTGGTTCGAGCAGCAGATGGCGGGCCTGCCGGAGGTGCGGGCCGTGTACGAGCGGCTGCGTCACGAGCAGGGCGTGCCGGTGGCCGAGGGCCTGGGCCTGGCCCGGGCGGCGCTGGCCGGCGGACTGCCGCAGGTCGTGGTGTCGCGGGCGGACTTCCAGGACGTCCTGGCCGACCAGGCCGGTCTGACGGCGTCCTCGTTCACCGACTCGCTGGGCGGTGGCCGGCAGGCCGCGGACGACGGCTGGGACCCGGCGACGGTGTGGCCGGACGACGAACTCGCCCAGTCGGTGGCGCGGGTGTGGCGGGACATGCTCGGCGCCTCGCCGATCGGCCCGGACGACGACTTCTACGAGCTGGGCGGCAACTCGTTGTTCGCCATCCAGATCGTGAGCCGGCTGCGCGCGCTGCACGGCGACTTCCCGATGAGCGCCGTCTTCGAGGCGCCGACCGTGGACGGTCTCGCGGCGGCGATCCGGTCGCACCAGGCGGAGGCGATCGGCCTGGACGAGTTCGAGGCGCTGCTGCGCGAGATCGAGGGCCTGTCGGCGGACGAGGCCGAGGCGAAGCTGAAGGGTGACGCGTGACCATGGCGGATCGGACGAACGAGTCGGAGACCGCGCGGCGGCTCCAGGAGCGCCTTGCCTCGCTCTCGCCGAGCCAGCGCGCCGTACTGGAGAAGCAGCTGCGGGAGCGCAGGCAGAAGGCGCCCGAGGAGCTGGGCGGCGGGGAGACGGAGCGGGCGGCGAAGGCCGCCGCGCCGCGCCGCGCGCGCCGGGCGGACAGCCGGATGGACTTCAGCCTGTTCTTCTTCTCCGGTGACGGCACGGCGGCCGGCCCGGGCAAGTACCAGCTGCTGCTGGACAGCGCCCGGTTCGCGGACCGCAACGGCTTCAGCGGCATCTCCGTACCGGAGCGGCACTTCGTCGACTTCGGCGGCCTGTACCCGAACCCGTCGGTGCTCGCGGCGGCCCTCGCCATGGTGACCGAGCGGATCCAGCTCCGCGCGGGCAGCACGGTGCTGCCGCTGCACCACCCGGTGCGGTCGGCCGAGGAGTGGGCGGTCGTGGACAACCTGTCCGGCGGGCGGGCCGCGATCTCGGCGGCCTCCGGCTGGCACCCTGACGACTTCGTCCTGGCGCCCGGCGACGGGCAGGCGCGTTATCCGCACCGCAAGGAGGAGATGTTCGAGGCGATCGCCACGATCCGCCGGCTGTGGGCGGGCGAGAGCGTCGAGGTGGCGCGCGCCGACGGCTCGCTGCAGAGCGTGCGTTCGCTGCCCCGGCCGATCCAGCCGGAGCTGCCGGTGTGGGTGTCGGCGCAGGGCAGCCCGGACACGTTCGTCAGGGCCGGCGAGATCGGCGCGAACCTGCTGACCGGGCTCGTGGCGCAGCGTCCCGCGGACCTGAAGGAGAAGACGGCCGCGTACCGCGAGGCCCGCGCGAGGGCCGGGCACGACCCGGACACCGGCATCGTCACCGCCATGGTGCACACCTTCCTGTGGCAGGACGAGGAGGAGGCGCGCGAACTGGTCCGCGGCCCGCTGACGGGCTATCTGAAGACCTTCCTGGCGCAGCAGGACAGCTTCGGCAGCGAGTTCTCCAAGCTGGGCGAGGAGGGGCAGGAGGCCATGCTGAACGCCACCTTCGAGCGCTACTTCGACTCCCTGGCGCTGCTCGGCACGCCGGACAAGTGCGAGTCGCTGATCGAGGACCTGGTGGACATCGGGGTGAATGAGGTGGCCTGCCTCGTCGACTTCGGCCTGGAGCCGGACGTGGTGCTCAAGGGCCTGGAACACCTCACCGAACTGAAGGACCGCTACCGGTCCGCGGAAGGGCAGCAGTCGTGACCGACTTCGCAGACCGGCTCGCCGGACTCACCCCGGCCCAGCGCGCCCTGCTGGACCGCAAGATGCGCGAGCGGGCCTCGCAGGCCGCGGCGGCGCCGGCCCTCGGCCCCGTCACCCGGCGCACCACCACGGACCCGGTGCCCCTCACGGTGGACCAGGAGCGCATCTGGCTCATCCACCAGTTCGACCCCGAGGACCCCGTCTACACGGTGCACTTCACGTCCCGGCTGCTCGGCGACCTCGACGTGGCCGCGCTGCAGCGGGCGGTGGACTCCTTCGTCGAGCGGCACGAGGCCATGCGCACCACCTTCGCGCAGGACGGCGACAAGCCGGTGCAGGTGGTGCACCCCACGATGGACGTGCCGATCCGGCACGTGGACCTGCGGGACGTGGCGGCGGAGAAGCGCGAGTCGGAGATGGAGCGGCTCGCCACGGCCGAGCTGCGCGCGCCCTTCGACATCGTCGCCGGCCCGCTGCTGCGGGTGACGCTGATCAAGCTGGCCGAGGAGGAGCACGTGCTCGTCGGCGCGGTGGACCACCTGGTCTGGGACCGCGGCTCGATGGGCATCTTCAACGCCGAGATCGCCGAGTTCTACTCCGCGTACGCCACCGGCCGCGAGCCGAAGCTGCCGGAGATCGAGGTGCACTACCCGGACTACGCGCTGTGGCAGCCGGAGTGGCTGCGCGAGGAGGTCGCGCGCCGGCATGTGCCGTACTGGAAGAAGCAGCTCGCCGGCGCCGACGCGGTCCTCGAACTGCCCACGGACCGGCCCCGTCCGCCGGTGATGACGTCGAACGGCGCCCGCCACCAGTTCCCGTTCACCCCCGAGCTGACCAGCGCGGTGAAGGAGCTGGCGAAGCGGGAGGGCGTGTCGGTCTTCGTCCTCCTCCTGGCCGCCTGGGAGGTGCTGCTTCACCGGCTGTCCGGGCAGGACGACATCCTGGTCGGCACCACCTCGTCGACCCGCGGCCGGCCCGAGATCGAGCCGATGGTGGGCTACTTCCTCACGGTCCTGCCGCTGCGTTCCACGCTGCGGCCCGGGATGACGGTGCGGGAGCTGCTCGCGGCGACCCGCACCACCATGATGGGCGCCTTCGACCACAACGACATCCCGTTCGGCACGCTCCTCGACGAGCTGGACCTGGACCGCGACCCGAGCCGGACGCCGCTGTACCAGTCGTCGTTCATCCTCGTGGACTTCCACTACGAGGAGCAGGCGCCGATGGCGGGCCTGCGGGTGGAGGAGCTGACGCTCGACAACGAGACGGCGAAGGACGACGTGATGCTGGGCGTCTTCGACGACCCGGGCATCGCCGAGGACCACTTCCACTGCCTCTTCGAGTACAACACCGACCTGTTCGACGACAGCACGATGGCGCGCTTCGCCCGCCAGTACATCCGGCTCGTCGAGCAGATCGTCGCCGACCCGGGCACGGCCGTGGCGGACCTCTCGCTCGTCGGCCCGGAGGACGCCCACCGGATGCTCGTGGAGTGGAACCGCACCGAGGCCGAGCGGGAGCCCGGCGCGGCCCTCGACGTCCTGGTACGGCGTCAGGCCGCGGCCACCCCGGACGCGGTGGCCGTGTCCTCGGGCGACGAGTCGCTCACGTACGCGGAGCTGGTGGAGCGGGCCGGACGGCTCGCCTCCTACCTGCGCGGCCGCGGTGTCGGCGAGGAGACCGTGGTCGGCGTGTGCCTCGACCGGTCGGTCGACCTGCTCACCGGCCTGCTCGGCGTGCTGATGGCCGGCGGCGCCTATCTGCCGCTGGACGCCGGCTACCCGGCCGCCCGTCTCGCCGACATGACCGGCGACGCCGGCGCCCGGCTGGTGCTCACCCGCGCCGCGCACCTGGACGTCCTCGCGGACTGCCCGGGCGAGCGGGTCTGCCTGGACACCGACGCGACGGACATCGCCGCCGCCTCGCCCGAGCCGGTGCGGCTCGCGACGGCGTCGGCCGAGGACCGGCTGGCGTACGTCATCTACACCTCCGGCTCCACGGGCCGCCCCAAGGGCGTCGAGGTCACCCACCGCAACCTGGTCAACCTGCTGCTCTCGATGGCCGGCGAGGTGGGCCTGCGGCCCGGCGACACCCTCGCCGCCGTCACGCCGGTGACCTTCGACATCGCGGGCCTGGAGCTGTACGCGCCGCTGGTCAGCGGCGCCCGCACGCACATCGTGCGCAAGGAGGAGGCCGTCGACGGGCGCAGGCTCGCCGAGGTGCTCGCCGAGACCGGCGCGACCGTCCTCCAGGCGACCCCGGCGACCTGGCACCTGCTGGTCGAGGCCGGCTGGGAGAACGACGGCTCGCTGCGCGCCCTGGTGGGCGGCGAGGCGCTGCCGCCGTCGCTCGCCGAGAAGCTGGTCCGCGAGCCGGGCCGCACCTGGAACGTGTACGGACCGACCGAGACCACCATCTGGTCCACCGCGCACCGCCTCGACAGCGGCACCGAGCAGATCTCCATCGGCCGCCCGCTCGCCAACACCCAGGTGTACGTGCTCGACGAGCGGCTCGCCCCGGTGCCGGTCGGCATGCCGGGCGACCTGTACCTCGGCGGCACCGGCGTGGCCCGCGGCTACCGCGGCCGGCCGGCGCTCACGGCCGAGCGGTTCGTGCCCGACCCGTTCTCCGGCCGCCCCGGCGCGCGGATGTACGCCACCGGCGACAAGGCCCGGCTGCGCGAGGACGGCACGCTGGTCTTCCTGGGCCGCGACGACGGCCAGGTGAAGCTGCGCGGCTTCCGCATCGAGCTGGGCGAGATCGAGGCCCGCCTCGAACAGCACCCGGGCGTGCGGCGCGCGGTGGCCCTGGTCCGCGAGGACCGGCCCGGCGACAAGCGGCTCGTCGGCTACGTGGAGGGCGAGGGCGACGCGGCACCGTCCCAGGAGGAGCTGCGCGAGCTGCTGCGCGGCTTCCTGCCGGACTACATGGTCCCTTCGGTCATCGTCCGCCTGGACTCGTTCCCGCTCAACACCAGCGGCAAGATCGATCGCCGGGCGCTGCCCGCGCCGGTGATCGAGCGCACGGCCGGCAGCTACGTCCCGCCGCGCGACGCCCTGGAGCTGGAGGTCGCGCACATCTGGGAGGAGGTCCTCGGCGTCTCGCCGGTCGGGCTGCACGACGGCTTCTTCGAGCTCGGCGGGCACTCGCTGCTGGTGCTGCGGCTCATGGCGGAGATCGAGCGCCGCTACGACCGGCGGCTGCCGATGGCGGCTATCTTCCGCGGCGCGACCGTGGAGCGCTTCGCGCGGATGCTGCGCGAGGGGTACGCGGACGAGGACAGCGTCCATCTCATCGAACTCGGCGCCGGGGAAGGCGGCTCGGCCGCTCCGGTCTTCTTCGCGCACCCCGCGGGCAGCGAGGTCGTCTGCTACATGCCGTTCACCGGCCTCATCGAGGGCGGCCGGCCGGTGTACGCGCTCGCCTCGCCGCCGCCGGTGGACGGCCGGCTGCCCTTCGACGGCTTCGGCGAGCGGGCCGCGGCCTACGCCGAGCTGATCCGCGAGACGCAGCCCGAGGGCCCGTACACCGTGGCCGGCTGGTGCTACGGCGGCTCCAACGCCTACGCGGTCGCCGCCGAGCTGGAGAAGACCGGCGCGGAGGTCTCCGTGATCATGATGGACGCGCACGCGCCGGCGGTCGTCCCGGAGGGCGACGAGCCGGACCGGGCCGACATCGTGGAGGCCGTCGCCGCCAACCTCCAGTGGGACTACGGCGACCGGCTGAAGCCGGTCGACGAGCTGCGCGGGATGACTCCGGACGAGCACCTCGACTATCTGCTCGGCCTGGCCCGGGCCTCGGACTACCTGCCGCCGGACGCCGGCCGTGAGCAGATCGCGGACGTGCTCGACCTGTGGGTGGCCAACCTGCGCCTGCTCTGGAACTTCCGCCCCGACGCCGTCAAGGGCCGGGTCACGCTGATCCGCGCGGCCGAGGAGGAGCACGACCCGTCCGACTCCTGGCGGGAGCTGACGGGCCGGGACATCGACGTCCGCACGGTGGCCGGCAACCACTACACGATGATGCGCCACCCGTACGTGGAGGGGCTCGCGGCCGTCCTCAACGAGGTGCTGCGCACGGAAGACGAGGGTCCGCATGCTTGAGCTGCTCAAGGACCGCACGTACATCCGCTACTGGCTGGCGGTCGTCGCGTCCTTCCTCGGTGACGCCATCACCAAGATCACCCTGATCTACGTGGTGGCCACCGGGACGTCGAACCCGGTCCTGTACGTGTCCCTCGTCGTCATCGCCCAGCTGCTGCCGTCCGGTGTGCTCGGCGCCTTCGTCGGCCCGCTGGCCGACCGGGTGCCGGCCCGGGTCCTGATGGTCGGCTCGGACCTGGTCCGGGCCGTCCTGGCCCTGCTGATGATCGTCGTACGGGACTCGCCGCTGCCGCTGCTCGCGCTGATCCTGCTGAGCGGCATCGGCAAGGCGTTCTTCGAGACCGCGCGGATCAGCGCCGTCCCGCTGATCGTGCGCGGCCACAGCATCCCCACGGCGGTGGCGCTGTTCCAGTCCACCAACCACACCCTGAACCTGGTCGGCCCCGCCATGGGCGGTCTGCTGCTCGCCCTCGGCAGCGTCCCGGCGGTCTTCGTCATCGACGCGGCGACCTTCGTGGTCTCGGCGCTGCTGCTCGGCAGCATGGCCGTCCTGAAGGAGGTGCCGGTGCCGGCCGCGGCGGGCGTGAAGCGCGAGTCGTACTGGCAGTCGCTGCGCGTCGGGCTCGGCGGGGTGATGGCCGTGCCGTCGCTGCGCTTCCTCGCCGTCGTGCTCGTACCGGTGATGCTGGCGCTCGGCCTGTTCACCACCAACCTCAACACCCAGCTGCTCTCCGGGTTCCACCTCGGGGCGTTCGACTACGGCCTCGCGCAGGCGGCGTTCGGCGCCGGCTCGGTCGTCGGAGCGCTCATCGGCCCGCCGCTGGTGCGCCGGGCCGGCGACCGCAGGCTGCTGGTCTGGTCGATCGGGCTGTTCGCCGTGTCGCTGCTGCTGCTCGCCCCCACGGGGCGGCTGCGCGACGCGCTGGGCGTGTCGGTCGTGCTCGTGTGGTGTCTGATCGCCGGGCTCGGCTCGGGCCTCTTCCAGGTGCCCGTGGCCAACACCCTGCTCAGCGACCTGCCCGATGAGCTGCGCGGCCGGGGCGTCGGCCTGCTCAACGCGCTCATGGTCAACTTCATGATCATCGGTGTGGTGCTCGGCGGCGTCGTCGCCGACCTGGCCGGCATCTCCCGGTCGATCGTCCTCACCGGCGCCGTGCTGCTGCCCGTCGCCGTGCTCCTCGCCCTCTCCCCGCTCGGCCGGGCCCGCGCCGCCGCCGAATCGGAGGTCGTCTCGTGACCGCCCCCACGGAGGAGCTGCGCCTCCCCCTCACCCGTGCCCAGAGCCGGCTCTGGACCCTGGCGCACCTGCGCCCCCGCGACCCCTTCTTCAGCGTGCCCTTCGCCGTCGACGTCGAAGGCCCGCTGGACGAGGACGCGCTGGGCCGCGCCCTCGCCGAACTGGTGCGCCGCCACCCGGCGCTGCGCGTCCGGATCGTGCGGGACGCGGACGGCGAGCCCGTGCAGTCGGTCCTCGACGTCGCGTCCGGCGCCCCGGCCGTGCCCGTCGCCGAGCCGGTCGGCGAGGCCGAAGCCGCCCGGCTCGCCGAGGAGTTCGCGGCCGAGCCCTTCGACGTCGACGGCGGTCCGCTGCTCCGGCTGCGGCTGCTCCGGCTCACCGACTCCGCGGCCACCGCACACCGGCTGCTCGTGGGCGTCCACCACATCGTCTTCGACGGCGCCTCGCTCACCCTCTTCGTCACCGAACTGACGGAGCTGTACGGAGCGTTCGCCGAGGGCCGGCCGGTGTCGCTGCCGGAGCCGGCCGTGGCGTACGGGGACTTCCTCGCCGCCCGCACCGAGCGCGACGAGCAGGACCGCGCCGAGAACCTCCGCTACTGGACCGCCCGCCTCGCCGGCGCGCCCCAGGTCACGGAGCTGCCGGTACGGGCCCCGCGCGGCCCGGCCGCCGGGCACGCCGGGGACCGGCGCACCGCGCACATACCGGCCGATGTCGTGGAGCCGCTGCGGACGCTCGCGCGGCAGAAGCGGTGCACGCTGTACATGGTGCTCAAGGCCGCCGTCGACGTCGTGCTCTGCGCGTACGGCACCACCGACGTCCTCACCGGCATGGCCGTGTCGGGCCGCGACACCGTCGAGTCCGCCGGCGTCGTCGGCTACCTGACCCGCCCGGTCGTCCTGCGGGCGGACCTCTCCGACGACCCCGAGTTCACCGCACTCCTCGGCCGGGTCCGCGGCGACCTCCTCGACGCCCTCGACCACCCCGACCTCCCGGTCGACGAGGTCATCGACGCGCTGGACGTCCCCCGCGACCCCAGCCACCACCCGCTCTACCAGGTCATGTACACCCACCAGCCGGCCGCGCCCGCGCACCGGGCGGGCGGCGCGGTCTTCCGCGCGGGCGAGCTGCGGCTCCCCACGACCAAGGCCGACCTGGCGATCGACACCCTGGAGACGTCCGACGGCGGCCTGCACGCGCTGGCCGACTACCGCGCCGACCTCTTCGACGCCGCCACCGCCGAGCTGCTCCTCGCCCGGCTGCGGACCGTCCTCGAACGCGTCGGCGCCGACCCGGCCCAGCGGGTCTCGTCCCTGCTCCGCCCCGACGAGACCCAGCGCCGCCAGCTCCTGACGGAGTGGAACCCGGCGGCCGGGGTCCCGCAGCCGGAGGAGTGCGTCCACACCCTCGTCGCCGCCCAGGCGGCGCGCACGCCGAACGCGGTCGCCGTGGCCGCCGGACCGCGCACCTGGACATACGGCGAACTGGACGCCGTGGCCGAGGAGCTGGCCGCGCGCCTGCGCGACCTGGGCGTCGGCCCGGAGACCCGCGTCGGCGTCTGCGCCCCGCCCTCCTTCACCCTGGTCGCCGCGGAACTGGCCGTCTGGAAGGCAGGCGGCGCCTGCGTCCCCCTGGCCTCGGACCTCCCGGCCTTCCTGATGCGCCTGGCCGTGGCCGACGCGGAACCGGAGGTGGTCCTGGCGGACCCGGTGGCGACGCCGTTCTTCGACCACACGCAGGTGCGGGTGGTCGAGGTGGACGCGGATGGCGGCGGAGCCGCCGGGGCGGCAGCGGGTTCCGCCGACGGCGGCGCCGGGCCCGCCCGGCCCCGCAACGCCGCTGTCGTGCTGCGCACCTCAGGCGCCACCGGGGAGCCGCTGCCCGTGGTGCTCGAACACCGGCAGCTGGCCTCGCGGCTGCGGTGGGCCGCGCGGGAGTTGCCCGCCGAGGCGCTCGACGCCGTCGTGCCCGTGGGCGCGCCGGACGCGGCCGGCGCGGTCTTCGAGCTGTTCGCGCCGCTGGTGCGGGGCGGCCGGGTGGTCGTACCCGTCGGGAACGCGGCCGGCACGGTCTATGCGGCGCCGTCGGTGCCGGCCTCGCCCACCGGGGCCGGCGTCGCCACCACGTACGTCCTCGCGGCGGGCGAGCCGTTGCTCCCCGGGCGGATCCAGGCCGCCGGCGCGCACCAGCTGTACGCGACGGCCGAGACCGGCGGACCCGCGCTGGGCGGGCCCGTGGTGACGGGCGCGGACGCGCTGTTGACACCGGCGGACCCCGCGGCACCCGACGCGAACCGGCCGTTGGCACCGGCAGTCGCTGCGGCGTCCCACGCGGACGGACCGGAGGCGCCGGCAGGCCCTGCGGCACCCGACGCGAACCGGCCGCCCACGCCCGCAAGCCCTGTGGCGGTCGGCGCTGACGGTTCCGCGGCCCTCGCCGCGGGCGCCCCGGTCGCGCTCGGCCTTCCCGCCGACGCCACCGTGTACGTCCTCGACCGGACCGGCGGCCTCGTGCCGCCCGGTGTCGTCGGCGAGCTGCACATCGGTGGCGCCGCCGTCGCGCGCGGGTATCTGGGACAGCCCGGGCTGACCGCCGAGCGGTTCCGGCCCGACCCGTACGGTACGGAGCCGGGCGGCCGGCTGTTCGCGACCGGCGACCTGGCGCGCTGGACGCCGGACGGGCGGCTGGAGTTCGCCGGGCGGGCCGTCGACCGGACCGACGTCTCCGGCGTCCGGGTGGCGGCGGTGGACGTCCAGGCGGCGCTGCTCGGGCACCCGGGCGTGGCCCGGGCCGAGGTGGTCGTGGGCGACGCGCCCGCGACCGCCGGCGCCGGCGCCGGCCGTACGGTCCTCATCGCCGCCGTCGCCGCGCGGCCCGGCGCCGAGCTCACCGCCGAAGCCCTGCGCGCGCACCTCGGCGGGATCCTGCCGGGCTATCTCCTCCCGCACCGCCTTGAGGTGCTCGACCGGCTGCCGCTGCTGCCCAGCGGCCGCGCCGACCGGACCGCGCTGCTCAAGGCGGTCGCCGAGGCAGCCGAGCGGCGGGCGGCGCGGGCCGCGGCCGAGGCGGCGGAGCGGCCGGTGAGCGAGGTGGAGCGGCTGGTGGCGGACGCCTGGGAGCAGGTGCTCGGGCGGGCCGTCGGCGCGGAGAGCGGGTTCTTCGACGTGGGCGGGAACTCGCTGCTCCTGGTCCGGCTGCGGGACCGGCTGCGGACGGCGCTCGGCCGCGAGGTCGATGTGATCGACCTGTTCCGGCACTCCACGATCCGGGCGATGGCCGCCTACTTCGGCAACGGCGAGGACGCCGCGGCGGGCGCCGCCGCCTCGGACCGCGGCCAGGCCCGGCAGCAGGCGCTGAAGGCCCGCGCCGGACGCGCCCGGGCCCGCACGACACGCACGACACGTACTCAAGGGGGATCATGATGACGGCGACGCCGGAACCCGGGCTCACCGGTGACTTCGAGGCCGACTCCACGACGCTGACCCGCTTCCTGGCCGATCTGGCGGAGCGGTCGGCCGGCGAGCCGGTGCACGGGCCGCTGCGCACGGCGGCCCGCCTCGCGCGGCGGCGGTTCATGGAGCGGCACGCGGACCGGCTGTACGAGGAGCTGACCGACGGGCGGCGGGCGTACCACCGGCTCGACGACCTGGCGACCGCGGCGGCGCAGCTGGTGCCCGGGCTGGTTCCGACGAAGGCGGAGCTGGAGGCGGAGCGGCGGCGTTCGCAGCGCGAGAAGCTGGGCCTGGAGATCGACCACGGCATCCTGTTCGGGGGTCTGCTCGACTCGGAGCTGTCGGGCCGGCATCTGCTCGACGCGATGCGCCGGCCGACCGAGCGGGCGCTCGCGGCCCTCAGCGGCTACCGGGCCACGGGCCGCGCCGACTTCGGCGTGGTCACGGTGGAGCGGCGCGGTGACGTCGGCGAGGTGACCGTGAACAACACGGCCTTCCTCAACGCCGAGGACGACCTGCTGGTCGCGGCCCTGGAGGCGGCCGTGGACCTGGTGCTGCTCGACGACTCGGTGCGGGTCGGCGTGATGCGCGGCGCGCCGATGACGCATCCGCGCTACGCCGGCCGCCGGGTGTTCAGCGCCGGCATCAACCTCACGCGCCTCTACGAGGGCCGGATCTCGCTGATCGACTTCTTCCTGACGCGGGAGCTCGGCTACATCCACAAGTTGCTGCGCGGCCTGAGCGTGCCGGACGACGGCCGCGACTGGTGGCCGGAGCCGGTGGAGAAGCCGTGGGTGGCGGCCGTGGACACGTTCGCGATCGGCGGCGGCGCGCAGATCCTGCTGGTCTTCGACCGGGTGATCGCCACCGACGAGGCGTATCTGACGCTGCCCGCGCTGCGCGAGGGCATCATCCCCGGCGTCGCCAACCTGCGGCTGCCTCGGGTCGGCGGCAACCGCCTCGCCCGCCAGATGATCTTCGCGGACCGGCGGATCGAGGCGGCCTCCCCCGAGGGCCGGCTGCTGTGCGACGACGTCGTGCCCGGGGAGCGGATGGACGAGGCGATCGCCGCGGCGGCCGCGACGCTCGCCGCCCCGGCCGTGATCAACAACCGCAGGGTGATGCACGCCCACGAGGAGTCCGAGGACGAACTGCGCCGCTACATGGCGGCCTACGCCATCGAGCAGTGCCGGCGCCTCCACAGCCCCGACCTGGTCGAGAACCTGGAGCGCACATGGATATCGAGGAACCGATGACCGCCACCGACCCCGCCACCCCCGACCCGGGCGACCCGGCGCGGCAGCTCACCTTCTACCGGCGGTTCGAGAACTCGGCGCAGCGGCTGCCCGACCGGCCGGCGCTGGAGATCGGCGCCGAGGTCCTCACGTACGCCGAACTGCGCGCCCTGGCGCTGACGCTGGCCGAGCGGATCGTACGGAAGCACGGCGGCGTGCCGCGCCGGGTGGCGCTCGTCGCCTCGCGTTCCGTCGCCGCGTACGCCGGTTATCTGGCGATCCAGCGGCTCGGCGCGGGTGTGCTGCCGCTCAATCCGGACCACCCGCAGCAGCGCAACCTGGACGTGGCCCAGCGGGCCGGCGTCGAGGCCGCGCTGGTCGACTCCCGCTCGGCGGGGCTCTTCCAGGCGCTGCCCGAGCGGTACCGGCCGACGGTCCTGGAGCTGGACGACGCCGAGCGGGCCGGCACGGCGCCGCTCGGTGACGGCCTGCCGCCGATGCCGGACGACCTGGACGCCGAGGCGTACATCCTGTTCACCTCGGGCTCGACCGGCCAGCCGAAGGGCGTGCCGATCCTGCAGCGGCACTTCTCGCCGTTCCTCGACCACAACATCCCGCGCTTCGAGATCCAGCCGGGCTCCCGGCTCTCCGGGGTCTTCGGGCTGACCTTCGACGCGCACGCCTTCGACCTGTTCGCCACCTGGGGCGGCGGCGGCACGCTGGTCGTGCCGACGGCCGCGGAGCTGTACCGGCCGGTCGAGTTCATCGTGGAGCGCGAGCTCACCCACTGGTTCTCGGTGCCGTCGGTGATCCGCGAGGCGCAGCGGCTCGGCAACATGCCGCTGGGCCGCGCGGTCACCCTGCGGCACAGCATCTTCGGCGCCGAGCCGGTCACCCGGCAGCACGTCGAGCTGTGGCGCGAGGTGGCACCGCACACCGAGATCCACAACGTGTACGGGCCCACCGAGCTGGCCCTGTGCTGCACCAACCACCTGCTCACCGGCCCCAGTTCCGACTGGCCGGAGTACGCGGGCGGCACGGTGCCGATCGGTGTGATGTACCCGCACATGGAGGGCGTGCTGCTCGACGAGGACGGACTCCCCGCCGAGCAGGGCGAGTTGTGCGTGCGCGGGCCGCAGCGCTTCGACGGCTACCTGGACCCGCGGGAGAACGCGGGCCGCTTCCTCTCGTACGAGGAGGGCGAGGGCCCCGCCGTCGGGTACGACGGCTCCGGGCCGCTCACCGACCGCCACTGGTACCGCACCGGTGACCGGATCCGCCGCGAGGACGGCGTCCTGATCCACTGCGGCCGGCTGGACCAGCAGGTCAAGCTGCGCGGCCACCGGGTGGAGATCGGCGAGGTGGAGGCGGTGCTGCGCCGCCACCCGCACGTGGTGGACGTGGCCGTGGTCGCGGTGACCGCCGAGGACGGCGAGACCGAGCTGGCCGCCGCCTACGCCGGGCGCGAGGTGGAGCCCTCGGCGTTCGACGCCTGGCTGCGCGACCAGATGCCGCTGCACATGGTGCCGGCGCGGATCCGGCTGCTCGACGGGCTGCCGCTGAACGACAACGGAAAGACGGACCGCATCGCACTGGCGCGGATCCTCGGGACCCGGGAGGGGTCATGACGCAGGCGCTGGACGAGACGGCCCACTGGCGGGCCGCACTTGACGGCCTGGAGCCGCTGGAGCTGCCGCTCGACCGGCCGCGCCCGGCGGCGCCCGAGGCCGGACCGGCGATGGCCGGGCACCCCGTCGCCGTCCCGGCCGGGACCGTGGACGCGCTGCGCAAGGCCGCGGCCGAGCTCGGCGTCGGGCTGCCGGACGCGCTGCTCGCCGCGTACCGCGCGGTGCTCGGCCGGTGGACCCGGAAGCGGGACGTGGCGGTCGGACTGCCGGTCGACGGGAACCTGGTCGTGGTCCGCCCCGGCCCCGGGGGCGACACCTTCGCGGAGTCCGCCGCGCGCGTCGCCGCCGCCGTGCGGGAGGCCCGGGCGCACGCCGGGACGCCGTTCGCGGAGCTCGCGGCCGCGCTCGGCGCGGAGCACACGAGCGGCCACCACCCGCTGGTGCAGGCGGTGTTCGGCGAGGCGCACGGCGGTTACGTGGCCCCGGCCGGCTTCTTCCCGCCCGACCTGGCGCTCTCGTGGGCGGAGAACACCGACGATGCCGAGGCGGGCCTCTCGCTCCACCTGCACTACCGGACCGCGGTCCTCACCGCCGCGACGGCCGAGCGGTTCGCGGGCGGTCTGCTGACCCTGCTCGCCGCCGTCGGCGACCGGCCGGGCGCCGCCCTCGACGAGCTGGACATCGTCCCGCCGGAGGAGCTGGAGACCCTGCGCGCCTGGGGCCGCAATCCCGCCGCCTACCCGAAGGGCGGCACGGTCGCGGGCCTGTTCGCCGTGCAGGCGGCCCGGACCCCCGACGCGGTCGCCGTCGTCTTCGGCGACGAGGAGGTCACGTACCGGGAGCTCGACGCCCGCTCCGGGCGCCTCGCCCGGCATCTGCGGGGCCTCGGCGTGGACCGGGACGTGCCGGTCGCCGTGTGTCTGGAGCGCGGCACGGAGCTGGTCGTGGCGCTGCTCGCCGTGCTGAAGGCGGGCGGGGCGTACGTGCCGCTCGACCCCGAACACCCGGTGGAGCGGCTGGCGTTCGTGCTCGCGGACACCGCGGCGCCGGTGGTCGTCACGCAGGAGTCGCTGCGCGGCCGGCTCGCCGGCGAGGGCCGGGTCCTGGTCGCGGTGGACACGGACCGGGCGGCGATCGACGGGCACGGGACCGACGGGGCCTCCCCGACCGGCGCGGGCCCGGACGACCTCGCGTACGTCCTGTACACCTCCGGTTCCACCGGCACCCCCAAGGGCGTGGCCGTCACGGTCGGTTCGCTCGTCAACCTGCTGTACGGCATGCGGGACACCTTCCCGGCGCCGCAGAGCGAACGGGTGCTCTTCACCACCTCCGCCACCTTCGACATCGCGGGCGTCGAGGTGTTCCTGCCGCTGATCACCGGCGGCCGGATCATCGGCGCCACCCGCGAGCAGGTGCACACCCCGCGCGCGCTCGCCGAGCTGGTCGACCGGCACGCCGTCACGCTCGCCCAGGCCACCCCGTCCGCCTGGCGCCCGCTGCTCGACGCCCTCGGCGACACCCGGCGCGAGCTGACGGTGTTCACCGCCGGTGAGGCGCTGCCGGCCGAGCTGGCGGCGCGGATGCTGCGCGCGGGCCGCCGGGTGGTCAACGGGTACGGTCCGACGGAGACCACCGTGTACGCCACGCTCGCCGAGATCACCGAGGCGGCGGGCCCGGTCCCGATCGGCCGGCCGTCGCCGAACACCGAGCTCTCGGTCGTGGACGAGCACGGCCGGCCGGTCCCGGCCGGTGTGCCGGGCGAACTGCTGATCGGCGGCGCGGGCGTGGCCCGCGGCTACCTCGGCCGCCCGGACCTGACGGCGGAGCGCTTCGCCGACGGCGTCTACCGCACCGGGGACCTGGTGCGCTGGCTGCCCGACGGCAGCCTGGACTTCCTGGGCCGGCTCGACCACCAGGTGAAGGTCCGCGGCTTCCGCATCGAACTCGGCGAGATCGAGGCGGCGTTGCTGGCGCACGAGGACGTCGCCGCGGCCGTGGTGACCGTGCGGGACGACGCCGTGCCGGGCGAGCGGGCGCTCGTCGCTTACTGTGTGCCGGCCGCCGGGCGGGCGCCCGGTGTGACGGCGCTGCGCGAGTGGTGCGGGCGTACCCTGCCCGGCTACATGGTGCCCGCCCTGTTCGTCTTCCTCGACGCGCTGCCGCTGACCGGCAGCGGCAAGACCGACCGCACGGCGCTGCCCGCGCCGGACGGCGACCGGTCGGGCCTGGAGGCGGAGTTCGTCGCGCCGCGGAACGCGGCCGAGCGCGCGGTCGCCCGGGCCTGGGCCGAGGCGCTGTGGGCGGACGAGGTCGGCGCGCACGACGACTTCTTCGAGCTCGGCGGCGACTCGCTGGTCGCCACCCGGGTCGCCCTGAAGCTCCAGGAGGAGTTCGGCCTGGAGATCCCGGTGCGGGTGCTCTTCACCCGCACGACCGTGGAGTCCCTCGCGCAGGCCGTGATGGCCGTGCGCCGCGGCGGCGACTGGCCGGCCGCCTGAGCCAGGCCCCAGGCCAGGCCCCGAGCCGGGCCCCGAGCCGCGCACGCCCCCGTGCCGTGCGGCCGGGACGGGTCCCCACGCCCCGTCCCGGCCCCGGCCCTCTCCCCTCCCCCCTCGCTTTCCTCTCCTTCCGATCACAGAGGTACAGACATGAGTGACCAACCGGTCCTGCTGGTGGTCTACGACACCGGCAGCCTGGCCCCGACCCGGCTGGCCGAGGCCGCGCGGCAGGCGGGCTGCGCCCTGGTGTTCGTCACCGCCGACACCGAGCACGCCCAGGAGATGATCCCGACCCTGGAGACCGTCGGCACCGTCGTCGACACGGCCGACCGGACCGAGGAGGAGACCGTCGCGGCCCTCAAGGACCTCGGCCCGGCCGGCATCATCACCTTCAGCGAGTTCCAGATCGCCCGTACGGTCCGGCTGGCCGCCGCGCTCGGGCTGCGCTACCACTCCCCCGCCGACGTGGCCGCGATCACCCACAAGGACCTGCAGCGCGAGCGCTTCGCCGAGGCGGGCGTGGACGCGGTGCGCTTCCGCACCGTCACCTCGCCCGAGCAGACCGACGAGGCCCTGGCGTACGTCGGACTGCCCGCCATCATCAAGCCGGTGGTCGGCGCCTCCAGCCGCAACACGCAGGCCGTGACGACGGAGGAGGAGTGCCGGGCGGCCATCGCCGCGTGCTTCGACGCCGCCGGCGGCGGCCCCGTCGAGACGGCGGTGATGATCGAGGAGCTGCTGGTCGGCCGGCCCACGCCGGCCCCGTGGGGCGACTACATCGCGGTGGACTGCGTGGCCGACGGCGACGACGTCCGCCCGGTCTTCGTCACCAGCAAGTTCGCGCTGGCCGAGCCGTTCCGCGAGCGCGGCGGCTACGGCGGCTTCTCCGTCGTGTCCGAGGAGGACGAGCAGGCGGTACGGGACCTGGCCTGCCGGGCCGTGCGCGCCCTGAACATCCACGGCGTGGCCGACGTCGAGATCAAGCTGACCGCCGACGGGCCGCGGGTCATCGAGGTCAACGGCCGGCTCGGCGCCTGGGTGGACGACCTCGCGGTCCGCTCCGGCACCTCCGACCCGGCGTACGTGGCGGTGGCGGCCGCGCTCGGTCTGCCGTACGAGACGCCGGACATCAAGAAGGACGGGCCGATCGCCTTCCACTACCTGATCGTGCCGCCCGCCGGCGCGCGCAGCGTGCGGGGCATCCGCAACGTCACCGCGCTGCGCCGGCTGCCGAACGTCGACCGGGTGGCCGTGCTCATCGAGCCCGGTGCCTCGGTGGACTGGCGGATCGGAGCGCGCGGCAACACGGCGGCGGTCATCGGCTCCGCCGCCACCCACGAGGAGCTGGCCGCGACCGTGGCCGCCATCGAGAGCGTCGAGTGGATCGAGTACGCATATGAGTGAGCCGTACGAGCCGGTGAACGCCCCGCAGGGCGGCCTGCTGCTTGTCTTCGACCTGGACGGGGTCCTCGTGGACACCCAGGACGCCGAGAACGGCGGACTGGCGTACGTCGGCGAGCTGATGGGGCTGACGCTCGACAAGGAGCGGCGGGACGAGCTGTTCTCCGGCAAGAAGATGCAGGAGTGCCTCGACCTGATGGAGGAGCTGACGGGCACGCCGCCGCCCGCGGACGCCATGCCGATCGCGCGGGCGAAGTGCGAGGAGCTCATCGGCGACCGCCTCGAACCCATCGACGGCGTGGCGTACGCCCTGGAGCGGCTGAGCGCGCTGCCGGGCGTGGCCGGGATGTGCGTGGCGTCCAACAGCCCGCTGGAGCTGATCGAGCGCCGGCTCGCCAAGGCGGGCATCCTGCACCACTTCGGCGGGCGGCTGTTCTCCGCGTACGACGTGGACGCCTGGAAGCCCGACCCGAAGCTGTTCCTCTGGGCGGCCGAGCGGTGCGGCGGTGCCGTCGAGGACTGCCTGGTGATCGAGGACAGCCCGGTCGGCGTGGACGCCGGTCTCGACGCCGGGATGCGGGTCCTGCAGTACACCGCGGACCCCGAGCTCGGGGCCCATCGGGCGGGCGCGGAGGTGTTCCGCTCGATGCGGGACCTGCCGGGCCTGGTGGCGGCCACGGTCGCCCAGCGTGCCGTACCCACGTCGGCGCACATCTTCGCCGCTTCCGCCGTCGCCACCTCTGGAGGGAACCGATGAACACCCCTGCTCACCCCGCGCGCGAGGCGCGCAAGGTCATGGTCCTGGGCGCCGGCGACATCGGCCGCCAGGCGTTCCACGCGCTGGCGCAGAGCGACCCGGCGCGCGAGCTGCGGCTGGTCGGCCGGGACGAGGAGGCGGTGCTCCGCGCCACCAACCTGGCCCGGTTCTGCGCGATCCAGCGCGGCTACCAGCCCCGGGTGAGCCATGCGCTGACCGATCTGCGCGACGTGGCGCGCACGGCCGAGACGATCGCCGAGTTCCGGCCGGACGTCCTCTTCCTGGCGGCGAGCTACCAGTCGTGGTGGGTCATCTCGACCCTGGAGCAGTCGGCGTTCCAGCGTCTGTACGCCGCCAACTACGGCCCGTGGCTGCCGATGCACCTGGTGCCCGCGATGAAGGCGATGGAGGCGGTCCGGCTGTCGGGGGTGGACCCGGTCGTCGTGAACGCCGCCTACCCGGACGCCGTGCACCCGGCGCTCTCCGCGGTCGGGCTCTCCCCGGACCTCGGCATCGGCAACGTGGCCAACAACGTGCCCGGCATCACCGCGGCCGTCGCCGACGAACTCGGCCGCCCGGTCGGTGACGTGGAGGTGCGGCTCGTCGCCCACCACTACGTCTCGCACCGCCTGTCCCGCACCGGCAACAGCGGCCCGGCGGAGATGGGCCTGGGCATCCGGGTGGACGGCCGGGACGTCACCGCGGAGCTCGACGTGCCGGCGCTCCTGAACCGGCTGCCCGAGCGCTACCGGCGCACCGGCGGCATGCCCGGCCAGGTGATGACGGCCGCGTCGGCGCTCAGCGTGCTCGAACCGCTGGCCGACGGCCGGGCGGCCCTGGTCCACGCGCCCGGTG
Organism: Streptomyces sp. NPDC003943; assembly: GCF_053605265.1. NCBI lineage: Bacteria > Bacillati > Actinomycetota > Actinomycetes > Kitasatosporales > Streptomycetaceae > Streptomyces > Streptomyces sp. NPDC003943. Next base: position 120,518 of record NZ_JBSGIW010000009.1, read on the forward strand.
CGGGCGGCGTGGTGGGCGGTCACCCGGTGGCGATCGCCGCGGACGGCTCGTACGAGATCGTGCTGCCCGACGGGATGACCATGGAGCGGGCCGACGCGATCAGCCTCTCCGGTCAGGTGCAGGACGGCATCAGCGAGATCCGTGACGACGGCACGGTGGTCTTCGAACCCTCCGCGATGGCGATCATGACCGAGGAACTCGGGTACGACTGCCAGGAGATGAAGCTGTCGGAGGCGGAGGACCGGGCGCAGGAGATCGCCGACCGGTTCGCCGTCTACCGGGAGCGCACGTCGGCGACCGCAGCGGTCGCCTGAGCGGGACGAACAGCACGAGGAGGGACGGACACAGTGAGGCTACTGCTGCTCGGCGGCACCGACTTCGCGGGCCGCGCGGTCGCGGAGGCGGCGCGGGACCGGGGCTGGGACGTGACGGTCTTCCACCGGGGCGAGCACCCGGCGCCGCCCGGCGTGACGGTCCTGAACGGGGACCGTACGGAGCCCGACGGCCTGGCCGCGCTCGCGGAGGGCACCTGGGACGCCGTCGTGGACACCTGGTCGGCGGCGCCCCGGATCGTCCGGGACTCCGCGCGGCTGCTCGCGGAGCGCGCCGAGCGGTACGTCTTCGTGTCGAGCCGTTCCGTCTACACCTGGCCCATCCCGGCCGGCCTGGACGAGGACGGCCCGGTGGTGGACGCCGACCCGGACGCGGACGCGACGGAGTACGCCGCCGACAAGCGGGGCGCCGAACTGGCCGTCCTTCGCGAGTTCGGCGACAAGCGCTCCCTGCTGGTCCGCGCGGGTCTGCTGCTCGGCCCCCGGGAGAACTCCGGCCGGCTGCCCTGGTGGCTGAAGCGGATCGCCCTCGGCGGCCCGCTGCTCGCCCCCGCGCCCCGGGACACACCGCTGCAGTACGTGGACGTGCGGGACATGGCGGTGTGGATCCTGGACGCCCTGGAGTCGGGGCTCAGCGGCCCGTACGACATGGTCAGCGCGCCCGGCCACACCACGATCGGCGAGCTGCTGGACGCGTGCGTCACCGCGACCGGCGCGGAGACCAAGCTGGTCTGGGTCGGCCCGGAGGCCCTGGCCGCGGCCGAGGTCGCCGGCTGGTCCGACCTGCCCATCTGGTGCCCGCCCGGCAGCGAGCTGCACGACGCCCTGCACTGCGGGGACACGGCCCGCGCCCGGTCCACGGGACTGCGCTGCCGGCCGGTGGCGGAGACGGTCGAGGACACCTGGGCGCAGCTGAGCGGCACCGACGGCGCCTGACCGCCGCAGAACCTCCGGTCGGGGCTACGTCCGAGGCGGACGGGGAGTCGCACGATCCTGAGCGGATGGAACGCGCCGAGGGCCGGGGCGGTCGGAACCGCCCCGGCCCTCGGGGGTCGAGCAGGTGGGGGATCAGACCTGCTCGTCCTCGGGGATGCTGACCAGCCAGCGGGTGTCCTGGCGCGGTCGCAGGTAGAAGGCCCAGTAGAGGGTGGCGACGGCCGTGATGCCGCCGGTCCACTTCAGGTACTCGAGGTCCTGCATGTACAGGATGTACGCCATCACGGCGATGAGCAGCACCGGGACCACCGGCCACAGCGGCATGCGCCAGGCCGCGACCTCGCGGTGCGCGCCCTTGCGGCTGAACAGCGCGGCCACCGCGACGAGCAGGTACATGCCGGTGACGGAGACGCCGGTCACGCCGTACAGGGTGTCCAGGTTGACGAAGCACAGCGCCGCGCCGGGCACGCCGACGACCAGGGTGGCGACCCACGGGGAGCCGAAGCGGCCGAGGCGGGACAGGGCGTTGTTGACGGGCTCGGGCCACGCCTTGTCACGGGCGGAGGCGAAGAGCACGCGGGAGTTCTGGATGACCATCACGATGCCGGCGTTGATGATGGCCAGCGCGACGCAGAGGCTGATGAAGGTGCCGACGGCGGAGTTCGACCAGGCCGCGATCATGCCGCTGATGTCGCCGCCGGTCAGCGTCTGCAGGTCGCCGGCGCCGAGGGTGATGGCGATGACGGGGACCAGGATGACGGCGGTGGAGATGGCCAGGGTGGCGAGCACCGTGCGGGCCACGCTCTTGCGCGGGTTCTCCAGCTCCTCGGAGAGGTAGACGGCCGTGGAGAAGCCCTGGGTGACGAAGAGCGCGATGGCGAGGCCGGAGACGACCAGGGCGCCGGTGACCAGGGAGTGGCCGCCGCCCTCGGTGGCGACCTGGCCGTGCAGGAGGGCGCCGGCGCCGCGCTGCGAGTGGGCGAAGCCGAGGACCGCGACGACGCCCGCCGCGACGACCTCCAGGACGAGGAAGATGCCGGTGATCCAGGCGTTGGCGCGCAGGTCGAGCAGACCGGCCAGGGTCGCGAGCAGCATGACGCCGGCGCCGGCGATCGGAGCCGGGATGTGCACCAGCGGTGCCAGGTAGTCGGCGGTTCCCATCGCGATCACCGGTGGCACGATCAGCACCACGAGCAGCGACAGTACGAAGACCAGCCAGCCGGCCAGGCGGCCCGCGAGCGTGGAGACGATGGCGTACTCGCCGCCCGCGCTCGGGATCAGGGTGCCCAGCTCGGAGTAGCAGAACGCCACGCCGATACAGAGCAGCGAGCCGATCGCGATGGTCAGGGCCGCGTAGGTGCCGACTCCGGAGAACAGGTCCGGTACGACCACGAACAGCGTCGAGGCGGGTGTCACGCACGACAGCGTGAGCAGTGTGCCGCCCACGACACCGATGGAACGCTTGAGTTTCTGCGGCACGGGCTCGATCTCGGGAGCGAGTGCGTGCGGTGCGCTGAGCGTGTCGGTCATCAGGCGGTTCCGATCGGTGCGGTGCGAGCGGTGTAACTGAGAGGGAGCGGTATCGCCTCCGAGGCGTCCGGTGATGAGATGAGTCCGTGGCTCCCGGGCTGAATGGAAGCCTGGGCAGAACCGCAGGTCAATGCCCCACCCACTGCGGAATCCGTTGTTCCGGTAGGTCCGCGCGGGGCCGTGCGACGTTAAGGGCGCGATAAGGCGGCGTAAACGCTCCGTACGGGAACCGCAGCGACTCCGGCAGGACTTTTACTGCGCTTTACCGAGCCTCCGGCATCCGGACAGCCCCGCGGTGCGTCCGGGTACCGGACGAGCTCAGCTGTGCGCCAGGAGTGGGGCGGGTGCCGGACCGCGGGCGGCGACCGGGTCCGGGGCCTGGGGGTAGCTGCCGAGGAGCAGGGCCTGGGGGGCGTGGCGGCGCAGTTCGACGAACGCGCCGAACACCGAGGGGTCGGCGATGTGGCCGTCGCACTCCAGGAAGAAGCAGTAGCGGCCGAGCGCGTCGCCGGTGGGGCGCGAGTTGATGGCCGTGAGGTTCGCGCCGTTGCGGGTGAAGGCCCCGAGGACGCGGTGCAGGGCGCCCACGTGGTCGAGGAGCGGAAGCACGACGGAGGTGCGGTCGCGGCCGGTGGGCCCCGGGGTGACGGCGTCGGCGCCCGCGACACGTACGAAACGGGTCACCGCGTCGCGGCGCGCGCCGATGTCGGTGGCGAGGACGTCGAGCCCGTACCGCTCGGCCGTGGCGGGGGCGCAGACGGCCGCCGTCGCCGGATCGGCGTCCCTGGCCACCGCGGAAGCGGCCTCGGAGGTGGAGCCCGCCGGCACGAACTCCGCCCCGGGAAGCTCGCGGGCGAGCCAGTCGCGGCACTGGCTGTGGGCGTGCGGATGGGTGAGGACCCGGCGGACCGTGGCGGGCGTCGCGCCCGGCGGGGCGGCCAGCGCGAAGGTCACGCGGAGCAGCGCCTCGCCGGTGATCAGCAGCGGTCCGCCGCGGACGAGTCCGTCGACGGTGGTGGGGACGACGCCCTCCACGGAGTTCTCGAGCGGCACCACCGCCGCGTCCGCGGCGCCGGAGCGGACCGCCGCCAGGGCCGTGGGCACGGAGGCGGCCGGCGTGAGCTCCTCCCCCGGTCCGACGAGGGTGCGCGCGGCGAGTTCGGTGAACGATCCGGCCGGGCCCAGATAGGCGACCTTCATCAGAGACTCCATTTCTCGGTGGGATCGGAGGAAGAGGCAGAGGGAGAGCCAGAAGAAGAGGAAGGGGAAAGGGAGGGGGAGGCGGGGGTGGTTCCGCGGCGCTCACCGGTCGAGGCGAGGGCCACCGCGGTGAGCAGCAGGCCCGCCGACGCGGCCGTGACCCAGCCCTGCGGCGCGCCCGTGTGCAGGACGGCGCCCAGCAGCACCGAGCTCGCCACCTGCCCGGCGATCATGCCGAGGCCGGCGGCCAGGACCCCGATGCGGCGGACGACGAGGACCGAGCCGAGGACGACGATCACGCCGAGGGTGCCGCCGGTGTAGTCGAGCGGGTTGCCGGGCCAGTCGGCGGGCGCGCCGTGGGCGGCCAGGTCGGCCGCGAGGGCGAGCAGCAGGATCACCGCGCCGGTGAGGAAGCTGAGGATCACCGAGGGGTAGGCGTTGCCGGCGACCTCGTCGGTGCGGCCGTTCGCGGCCATCTGCAGCGACAGCCCCACCCCGGCGAGGAACGGCACGGCCGCCAGCCAGACCGTGCCGCGGTCACCAGGCTCCAGGACGACGGGAGCCACGACGGCGACCACCGTGAGGGCGGCGCCGAGCCCGCGGCGTACGGAGACGCTCAGCGCGCCGCCGGGGCCGAGCCCGTAGTGGTCGACGAGCAGTCCGGCGAGCGTCTGGCCGGACACCAGGGCCAGGGCGTACAGCGCGGGCCCGAGGTCGGCGGCGACGGCGGCCTGGGTCAGCACCATGCAGCCGCCGGCCACGCCGCCCATGAGGTGCCAGGGCCGGAGCCGCCGGTCGCGCAGGGCGGGGCGGATCCGGCGGAACGCGGGCCGCAGGCCGGGCAGCAGCGGCGCGACGCACACCATGACGAGCAGGCTGAGCACGTCCGAGAAGGCGGCGGCGGGCACGGGTCGGATACCGGTGCCGAGGCGCCCGTTGACGACGGACTCCAGGGTCAGCGCCGCGCCGGTGCCGAGGGCCGCGAGGAGGGGCAGCGGCCGCATCCGGGAGCGTGCCGGCCCGGGGGCGGGGCCGGCCGCCGCGAGGGGCGGGCGTATGCCGGTCGTGTCGGCGGGTGCGGGTGGGGTGGGCATGGGTTCTCCGTCCGGACGCTCACGAGTGGGGCAGCCGCGCGATGCGCTCCAGGGCGCGGTGGACGTCGTCGCGGCCGAGGTCGCGGTGGGTCGTCAGGCGGACGCGGCCGCCGACGGGCACGGTCAGGACGCCGGCGCGGGTGAGCGCGTCGACCGTGGCGGTGACGTCGGGGACGCGGGCCAGGACGATGTTGGTCCGCGGCGCCGTGACGTCCCAGCCGAGCGCGGCGAGGCCCTCGGCGAGGAGCCGGGCGTGCTCGTGGTCGTCGGCGAGCCGGTCGATCCCGTCGAGGGCGACGAGTCCGGCGGCGCCGAGCACACCGCCCTGGCGGACGCCGCCGCCCAGCATCTTGCGCACCCGGCGGGCCTCCGCGACGAACGCGGCGCTGCCGCCGACGACGGAGCCGACGGGCGCGCCGAGCCCCTTGCTGAGGCATGCCTGGACGGTGTCGGCGCCACGGGTCAGCTCGGCCGGTTTGACGCCGAGGGCGACGGCGGCGTGCCAGATCCGCGCCCCGTCGAGGTGCACGGCGAGCCCGAGCCCGTGCGCGGTGTCCGTGAGCTCCGCGTGCGTCTCGGGCGGTACGACGGTGCCGCCCGCCGCGTTGTGGGTGTTCTCCAGGCAGAGCAGCGTGGTCCGCAGCGCGAAGTACGGCCCGGCCTCGGCCGCGACCGCCCGGACGTCCTCGGCGGCCACCGCGCCGGGCAGGTCCGGGCGCCAGCGCAGCGCGTGCGCCATACCGCCGGCCAGCCAGCTGGCGGTGCCGACCTCGCTCTCCAGGACGTGCGCGCGCTCGGGGGCGAGGAAGCGGTCGCCGGGCCGCAGGTGCAGGAAGAGCGCGATGAGGTTGCCCATGGAGCCGCTGGGCACCCACAGCGTCGCCTCGACGCCGAGCAGCTCGGCGGCCTTCTCCTCCAGGGCGCGCAGCGTGGGGTCGCCGTCCAGGACGTCGTCGCCGACCTCGGCGGCGGCCATGGCGGCGCGCATCCGGGCGTCGGGCCGGGTGACGGTGTCGGAGCGGAAGTCCAGGACGCCGGACCCGGTCGCGCCGGGGCCGGTCACGCCGGGGCCCCTTCGGTCCCCGCCGGCGCGGCGAGGAGTTCGCGCAGCGCGTCCGCGATGAAGGCGGCCGCCTTCGGTTCGCCGCCCCCGCCCGCCAGATGCCCCCAGATGCCCGGGATCTCCCGCACCTCGCCGTTCGGGACGAAGGAGACGGACCACTCCTCGTCGGCCGGCGGGAAGTAGAGGTCGGTCTCCGAGGGCAGCGCGAGCAGCCGGGCCCGGACGGTGCCGAGGGCGCGCGCGGTGTCGCCGTCGAAGCCGGGGGTGGTGCCGACGTCCGCGCGCTGCCAGGTGTCGAGCATGGCGAGCAGGTCGTTGGCGTCGGCGTGGTGGAAGTTCATCTCCCAGAAGTGGGCGAGGAAGTCCTCCAGGGACGCGGCGCCGAGTTCGCGGTAGGCGTGGGTCCGGTAGAACGCCTGGGAGAAGCCCCAGCCGGCGTAGACCCGGGCGAAGGCGCGCAGTCCGGCGCGCGGCGGGCGCTCGTACCAGCCGTCCCGCCAGTCCTGGTCGGTGGTGAGCGCGGCCCGTACGCCCTCCAGGAACACCTGGTTGTGCGGGGAGGTGCGGGCAGCGCCGCAGTAGGGCGCCGCCCGCTCGACCATCGCGGGGTGGCTGACGGCCCACTGGTAGGTCTGCAGGGCGCCCATGGAGCAGCCGGTGACCAGCGCCAGCCGTTCGATGCCGAGGCCCTCGGTGACGAGCCGGTGCTGGGCGGCCACGTTGTCGCGGACGCTGACGGCGGGGAAGCGGGCCCGGTCGTAGGGCGGCGGGGTGTTGGAGGGCGAGGAGGACAGGCCGTTGCCGAAGAGGTTGGGCACGATGACGAAGTACGTGTCGGTGTCCAGGGCCCGGCCCGGGCCGATGAGCCATTCGTTGGCCTCGTGGGTGCCGGCGAACCAGGTGGGGAACAGCACGGCGTTGGACCGGTCCGCGTTCAGCGTGCCGTAGGTGCGGTAGGCGAGGCGCGCGGGGCGCAGGGTGGCCCCGCTCTCCAGGACGAAGTCCTCGATCTCGTACACGTCATGGGTCATGGTCGGTCTTCTTCTCCTAGCGGTACAGCGGGTACGGGGGTTCGGCGGACGGTTCAGCGGAGGCAGCCGGTGGCGAGCCGCGCGAGGGCGGCCGGGTCACCGGCGGCGCCGTCCGGCAGCCGGCCCAGGCGGCGCTGGACCAGGAGGGAGCAGAGCAGGTCGAGGAGCAGCCGGGTGCGGACGCCGACGGGTACGCGCTCGGGTCCGCACCCGGGTGGGCCCTCGCCGGGGCCCCCCACGCGGGG